>NZ_JBEXNE010000027.1:0-98016 GCF_040610915.1 Streptomyces sp. NPDC003300
ATGACCGCCTGGGACCTGAAGACCGGTCCGTGGATCACCCGTTACACGCCCGCGGCGCCCGGTCCCGGCCCGGCGCGGCGGTACAGCCGTCGGCCGGGCCCTCAGTGGGCCGTTACAGCAGTCCGTCCCACATCTGCTCGATGAGGACCGACCACCAGTGGTCGGGCGAGGCGATGGCCGCCGGGTCCTGCGCGGCGAGCTGCGCCTGGAAGTCCACCGTCCAGCGGCCCGCCTGATCGGGCGTCAGCCCGATCCGCAGCCGCCACATCCGGCCCAGCAGCGCCAGGCAGCGGGCGAATTCCGGCAGGCTCGAATTGACGAACTGCGGCGGCGCGGGCTGCCCGCCCGGACCGGCCTCCAACGGCACCGCCACGATGTGCGCGGTGCCGTACTGCACACAGAGCTGACGGCCGAAGTCATTGCCCATCACCAGATACGAGCCCGCGTCCGACGCCGCCTGCACGCCGCGCTGCTGGGCCAGCTCCGCCAGCGTCGGCACCGGCTGGCCCGGCTGGGCCTGCGCCCAGAAGAACGGGCCGAAGTCCACCGGCAGCCCGGCCCACACCAGGGTCTGCGCCACGATGTCGGGCACGCCCTGCCGGGACACCGCCCGCTGGTCGAAGCGGAACAGTCCCTGCGGCCCGAAGGCCGACGCCAGTTCCTGCCCGATCACGTCGAGCGGCACCGGCGGCACCCGCAGCACACTGTGCGGGTCGGGCATCGGGACCCGCTGCGGCTGCGGGCGCGCGGGCGCGCCCGCCACCTGGTGCAGCTCGCCCTGGTGCGTCAGCAGATGCTGGACGCCCTGCTGGCGGCTGGCGTGGTCCCTGCCGTACGGCGCGGTGTGGCTGATCCGCACCTGCGGCCAGGTCTCGCGGATCATCCGCGTGCAGTAACCGCCGGGCAGGTCGCACGACTCCAGCTCGGTGTGGAGTTCGAGCACCTGCTCGGGCCGCACGCCCATCGAGCGCAGCTCGTGCAGGATCTGCCACTCCGGGTGCGGAGTGCCGGGCGCCGAACGCCGGATGAGCTGCTGCTCGCTGCCGTCCTGGCCGCGGTAGCGGAGCACCGCCATGTAGCCGGGGCCGACCGTGGGCACCGCCGTCGGCTGCGGGTAGCCGTAGCCGGGCGGCGGGGGCGGGGCCATGCCGCCGCCACCGGGCGGGGGCGGCGGACCCATGGGCGCGCCGCCGGGACCCGCGAGCATCGTGGCCGCGTAGTGCGGGTCGTTGCCGCCGGGCCGGCCGGGCGCGCCGGGGCCCGAGCCGGGCGCCTGGGGTCCGGGCGGACCCGAAGGCCCTGCCAGCATCGTGGCCGCGTAGTGCGGGTCGTTGTTCCCCGCGGGCGGCGGGGGCGGCGACATGCCGGGGCCGGGCGGCGGCGGGGGCGGTCCCGTCGGACCGGTGGGTCCGGGAGGTCCGGGCGGGCCGCCGGGGCCCGCGAGCATGGTCGCCGCGTAGTGCGGGTCGTTGCCGCCGGGACGACCGGCGGCGGGCGGCGGCGGTCCCTGCGGGCTCTGACCACCCGGCGGATTCTGCGGTACGAGCTGCGTCGGGAGGTAACCGCCCGCAGGAGCGGCGGCTCCCGGCGGGGGCGGCGGCGCGTCCGGGCTGCGGACCGGACCGCCCGAGGGCGGCGGCACATGGCCGCGGGCGGCCTTCGCCGTCTCCAGGTCGGCGATGTCGGCGGCACCGCGACCGGGGCCACCGGGCGGAGGCACGGATCCGGCGCCGAGGCCGCCGGGCGGCGGCAGCGGCACCGCGGGTCCGCCGGGCGGCGGGAATTCCGAACCCCCCACGGTGTGCGGCACGCCGGGCCTGGCGGGCGGCACGGGAGCCTGCGGCTCCACGGGCGGGGCGATCCGGGTCTTGGGCAACCCGCTGCCGCTCGGCAGCAGTTCGGTGCGGGCCTGCTCGGCCTCGGGGTCCTGCGCGAGGTCCACCTGGTCGGAGCCGCTGATCGGCGGCGCGAAGACGGTCGCGGGCACCGGGACCGACTGGCCCTCGCCGCTGTCGCTGGTCGTCTTGCCCGCCCAACTGCCGCCGGGCACGGCCGGTTCCGCGGGCGCCGAGGGCGTCGCGGGCGCGTCGGCCGCCGGGGCCGGGCGCCGGTAGTCGATCCCGCCGGACGCGGCCGGTGCGACGGGAGCGCTGTCAGCGGGCGCGGGGGAGGGCGTCGAGGCACCGGACGACCCGGAGGAGGCGGGCCGCCGGTAGTCGATCCCGCCGGAGCCGGAGCCGGAGCCGGAGCCGGAGCCGGAGCCGGGCGCGGAGCCCGTACCGTCGCCCGGTCCCGAGGCGGGTCCCGAGGCCGCCGCCAGGCCGTACCCGCCGTCGGCGTCGGCCGCCGGGGCACGGTCGGCCGGGGCGCCGTCGGACCCGGGGGCGGCGGCGTGCCACGCGGGAGCGTCGGCGCCCGCGCCCGCGGCGATACCGGCACCGTTGGTCCGGCTCGACCGGCGGTTGTCGGGGATGCCCATCTTGTCGGCCGCGTCCTGGAGCCACTGCGGCGGGCTCAACAGGAAGGACGTGGCCTCCAGGTCGATGCGTTGCGGCGGGTCGGGCACCGCGTCGTTCGGCACCGGGCCGTACTCCTCCTCGTAACGCCTGATGAGTTCGCCGACGGGCAGGCCGGGCCACAAGGTGGCCTCGCCGCTGTCCTTGGCTATGACGACGCGGACGTCGCCGCCGTCGCCCGCGGACGGGCCGCCCTCGCGCGGCTCCGACCAGACGACGAAGCCGAGGTCGAATTCGCGGACCCGGATCTCCCGGGCCTCGTACGCGGGGACGTCGCCGTTGATCCAGCGCTCCGCCCGCTCCTGGGCCTGCGCGAAAGTGACCATGTCCGGCCTCATCCCTCCACCGGGACGGCGCTGGCGAAGCCCCCGTCCACCATCAGGTTCGCGACGGTCTCCAATTCCGGCGGATTGCCCGCGAGCCGGAGCAGGAACGCGTCGAGTGACTCACCGCAGGGCAGCAGCAGTTCGGCGACCCGGTCGGCGGGGGCGGCCCAGCGGTCGCCGTCGCGGACGTCGTCGTACGCGCAGAACCAGACCGAGCCGGTCCGCTCGCCCTTGACCTTGACCGCGAGCAGGCCGCCCTGGAGGTAGGAGATCGCCAGGAAGTCCTTGGTCAGGTGGTCGCGCAGGCACTTGTTCACGTACACCAGGTCGTTGACCGCGGCGTCGTCGCGGACGGTGAAGAACGGCTGGTCGATCAGCAGGCCGAGGTCCGGGTCGAGCGCGACGCCGCTCGGGGCGCAGCCGCCCGCCGCCTTCAGGAAGGTGCGGTAGCCGCCGGGCAGCCGGTAGCCCAGCTCCTCCTCGACGTCACGGACCTGCGACTCGGTGACCGCGACCGGGTCCTTCGGCAGTCCGAAGTGCACCGGGCGGGTCTCCTGGAGCGGCCGGGTGCCGCGCTTGGCGTGGTCGGCGGAGGAGGCGGCGAGGCCCCCGTGGTGCCGCAGCAGCGCCTTGACCTCGACCGGTATCAGCTCCATCCGGCGGGTCCCGATGACGTGGTGCCAGGTCCAGCCGTGCGGGGTCGCGACGGGGGAGAGGCTGCCCCACAGCTCGTGGCCCGAGGCGTGCAGCGCCGCGTTCGCCGACACGTAGTCGGTCAGCCGCAGCTCGTCTATCCCGAAGCCCTCGGGGGGCTCGGCGATCTCCGCCACCGCCCGCGCGTACGGCGCGAAGTCCGGAATCCCGTTGTCGTCCACCCAGACACCCTGGGGATGGCGGGCGGCGCGTACCGGGTCGGGAAAATGCACGACCTGTCCGGCGTAGGCCGCGTTCGGCGGCGGCACGATACGTCCCCCGGCCCGCGGACCGGGAGGTGCGCCCAGCCCTTGCCGACCTGTCGTCATGGCGGTTGCCCCCTGCTGCGTCTGGCTGATGACCACAGCCTAGGGCCTCACCACCAGGGCAGAGCCAGGGCCTGTGGATAACTTGCCTGATCCGCCTGCCGCCGGGCCCGCGTCGGCAGCCGCCGATTCCGCGTCGACTCCGCCTCGACTCCGCGTCGGCGGCTGTCGGCCCCCGCGTCGGCCCCGCGTCGGCAGCCGCCGGGCTCAGCCGCCAGGCTCAGTCGCCGGTCGCCGCCGCCCGCAGCTTCTCCGCCTGCTTCAGCGCGATCGCCGCCCGCAGCGTCGCCGTCTTGTGGTCGGCGCGCACCGTCTCGTACGCGGCCGTGGCGCCGCCGGACCTGACCACGGTGACCAGGACGACGCCCGCCGCGCCGCGCGCGGTGTCGGCGATCGTGTACGCCACCTCCTGGTCGCCCAGCGCGGGCCGGCCCGCGGGCGGCGCCACCGGCCGGACGGTGTAGGAGGTGACCCCGCCGTCGCGGGTGGCCTTGAAGCCGCGGCAGGTCTTCAGCGCCGTGGTCAGCTCGTCCAGCACGGTCTCGGCGGTGCCGGGAGCGTAGGAGGCGATCACCTCCAGGCTGATCGCCTTCGCGTTCTTGTCCTTGTCCGCGGTGTCGGTGACCATCGCGCCGGTGTACACCTGCCGCGTGTGCTTGGGCCGGCTGCTCCACTGGTCGGCGACCGGCTGGCAGGCCGCGTTGTCGACCGTCGTGGCCGGGCCGAGGAGCTGCGTCTTGCTGCCCGCGGGCAGCACCTGGACGTGGGGGACGTCGGAGGACGTGAGCAGCGCGGAGGTGAGCTTGGCCGTCGACACCGCGCCGGACGCGCGGACCGGGCCCGGCTCCTTCTTCGCCTTGTCGTCGCCGCCCCCGCCGCCCCCGCAGGCCGCGGTCAGCGCGAGCACCGGCACCAGGGCGGTGGCCGCCAGTACGGCGGTCCGCGTGTGCGGGCCGCCGCGTCGCAGGTCAGCGGCCGACTCCCGGCTACCGGTCAGTAGGCGACTGCGTGCACGTATCGGCATCTGGTGTTCCCCTGTGTTGTGTCCGTCCCCGGGATCGCACGGGCGACGGTCCGTTGCCGCGCGACTTTACGGCACCAGGGGCGCGATTTCGCCTGTGGGGCCGCTCACAAAGAGGCGCGCGAAAGCGGCCCCGGGGTGTGCCCCGAGACGGTCCCCGCAGGCCCTTCAGCGGACGGTCACTTCGCCTGCGCCGCCTTCAGCTTCTCGCTCTGCTTGCGCGCGACGTCGATGGGCAGGGTGCCCGCGCCGCCCGCCGACTTCACCGACAGGTACGCGGTGATGGTGTCGCCGGTCCGCACGACGCTCACCAGGGCCGCGCCGGACTTCTTGTCCGCGGTGTCGGCCATCACATAGGAGACGGCCTCGTCACCGGTCGGCACCGCGGGGCCCTTGGCGATGGTGAACGGCGTCTTGGTGCCGGTGTTGTCCGTCGCGGTGAAGCTCTTGCAGGTGCCCAGCGCCGTCTTCACCGACTCGATGACCTTCTCGGCGTCACCGGGCGCGTGACTGGCGACCAGCATCTGGTTGATCGCGTCGGGGGTGGCGCTCGACGTCGTCTTCGCGAAGGCCGCGCCGACGAACGCCTTGCGCGGGATCTTCGGCTTGCTGCTGGTGATGTCGGCGAGCGGCTGGCACGCGGGCTTGTCCGCGGTGAGCGTGGAGGTGTCGGCGGAGTCGTCGGTCTGCGAGACCTGGATCGTCCAGCCGGGCACGTCGGCCTCGGCGATCAGCGCCTTGGTGAGCTGCGCCTTGGTGAGCGCCGAGCCGTCCGACGGACTGTCGGCGCCGCTCGTCGGAGCGGAGGCCGAGGCGGAGCCCGTGGCCTTGCCGCCCTTGCCGTCGGCGTCCTTGGAGCCGTCGGACGAGCCGGAGCAGGCCGCGGCGAGGACGAGGGCGGGGAGCACGGCGGCGGCCAGGCGGAGCCGGGTCTTGCGCATGGGGGGTCACGTTCCCTGATCGGCGGCAGCGGGTCCGCGGGCGCGGACCGACTGCCGATACTCCCGCCATGTCGGGCGCGCGTCCATGCCGCGCCGAAGCTGTGTCGCGGCTGTGCGTGCCTGACGCCCCCGCGGGGCGCGCCCCCGCCGCCGACATGTGTTCGGGTAGCGCCGGCCGGGGACCGGCCGTCACCCTGCGTCGACCGTCCGCGCCCGTACGACGATCGCCCGCGACCGTATGGCGGCCGGTTTTGTGCACATGCTGTGCCCGCGCTGCCGACGCTCCGTCACACGACGGTGACATGGCCCACACACGATGGGCGCGGTGCCGCGTCCGGCTTCCCGTCGCATGGCCTGTTTGGCACTCTGAACGACATACGGGGGATCGCCCGCCCAGGCGGGCGGATGGAGGGACGCACACAGATCATGACAAGTCAGACCCAGGCGGCGGGGGCCGCCGATCCGCGCTTGAGCTGGAGCGGTTCGGACGATCCGGTGGGCCCGCCGGTGCTGCGGCACCGCAGGGACGGCATCATGCCCGCGGTCGCCGCGGCGCTGCTGATCCGCGACGACGTGCTGACCTGCACCGGTGCCAAAGGCGAGCAACCGCCCGTACTGCACCCGATCGTTCAGGACTTCCTGGACGCGCTGCCGGTCGCGCAGCGGGAACGGTTCGCCGGGCGCTGTCCCGAACCGGTGCTCATTTCACGCCACTTGACGGCAGTCGAGGCAAACCGGGGCAAGCGTGCGTCCCGCAAGCCGCTCACCCAGGGTGAGGCCCGCAAGGCGCTGCGCGGGGCGAAGCTCACCTCGCGGCGCATCCGGGAGGACGGCGACCCGACGCACGGCGCGTACGCCCCGCCCTGCCGCTCGTGCGCGCCGCTGCTGTCGCACCTGGGGGTCAAGCCGGTGGATCCGGCGGCCGAAGGAGTATGAGCATCCCGATGGCGGGCACCACCCGTTTCCCGGTCGGCGTCGACGCCGCGCTGCGCGCCGCGGGCTGGCGGCCGGGGCGCTGGGACATCAAGCAGGCCGAGTTCTGGGCGGACCGGCTGCGGGCGTACGAGTCGCCGGGCGGCCACCGGCACGCCGTCTTCCCCGCCGCGGTCGAGGCGTGGGCGGAGTTCGGCGGCCTGCTGATCCCCGGCGCCTCGGGTCCCGGCCGGCAGATCGCCCCCACGGCCATCGCCGTCGACCCGCTGCGCGGCCTGCACCTGGCGCGGACCTTCGGCGATCTCGGCCGCGCCCTGGAGACCGACATCAGCCCGCTCGGCGAGGAGCCCGCGTCCGGCGCGCTGCTCGCGATCGACGCCGAGGGCCGCGTCTACACCGTCGACCACACCGGCGACTGGTACGTGGGCCCCGACATCGACCGCGCGCTGACCGCCCTGATCGGCGGCGTACGCCCGGTGCGCCTCACGATGCACTGACCTTCGCCGGGTTGAGCCGCAATGCACTGACCTTCGCCGGGTTGAGCCGCGAAGCACTGACCTTCGCCGGGTTGAGCCCCGAAAGACCGGCTCACGGCGAACCCGTCCACGACGGACCGCCCGCGTCCGCGGCCGTGGACGCGGGCGTCCCCCGGGCCATGACGACCCCTCAACTCCCGTACGTGTAAAGGACACCTTCGCGCGGTCGCGGCGACGTCCCCGACACGGGGATGAGCCTCAGGTAGCAGACCCCTAGGGGGAGGTACCTACTTTTGGTGGCCATCGGTTCGTACCGGCGGATGACGATCCCGGGCCGTCCGTTCCATACGGTCATGAGGCGGGGTGGGGATAGCCCCACCCACAAGACGGAGACCTCCCCCATCGTGCCGGGGGACGGCGCTCCGACAAGCTGAGCACACCGGCTCAACAGGGCCTGGTCAGGGCCCGCATCGACCTCACAGGAGATTCACGTGACAACGGCAGTGACGATTCCCAAGTCCGGGGGCAGCGGAGAGCGTCCGGCCGTTGCCGCAGCAGGCCGAGCGGTGACGAAGGCGTACGGCAGCGGCGAGACGCGCGTCCTGGCGCTCGACGCGGTGGACGTCGACATCGCGCGCGGCCGGTTCACCGCGATCATGGGCCCCTCGGGCTCCGGCAAGTCCACGCTGATGCACTGCCTGGCCGGGCTGGACACCGTGTCCGAGGGCCGGATCTGGATCGGCGACACCGAGATCACCACCCTCAAGGACAAGAAGCTCACCCAGCTCCGCCGGGACAAGATCGGCTTCATCTTCCAGTCCTTCAACCTGCTGCCGACGCTCAACGCGGCGGAGAACATCACGCTGCCCATGGACATCGCGGGCCGCAAGGTGGACCGCGACTGGTTCGACCGGGTGGTGGAGACCGTCGGTCTCGCCGGGCGCCTCAAGCACCGCCCCACGCAGCTCTCCGGCGGTCAGCAGCAGCGCGTCGCGGTCGCCCGCGCCCTCGCCGCCCGTCCCGAGATCATCTTCGGTGACGAGCCGACCGGAAACCTCGACTCCCGCGCCGGCGCCGAAGTCCTCGGCTTCCTGCGCAAGTCGGTGGACGAACTGGGCCAGACCATCGTGATGGTCACCCACGACCCGGTCGCCGCCTCCTACTCCGACCGCGTGCTGTACCTGGCGGACGGCCGGATCGTCGACGAGATGCAGAACCCGACCGCCGACGGCGTCCTGGAGCGCATGAAGTCCTTCGACGGTCGCGGGAGGACCTCGTGACCGTCCTGAAGACATCGGTGCGCAACTTCCTCGCGCACAAGGGACGCATGGCGCTGTCCGCCGTCGCCGTCCTGCTCTCGGTGGCGTTCGTGTGCGGCACGCTCGTGTTCACCGACACCATGACCGCCACCTTCGACAAGCTCTTCGGCTCCACCGCCTCCGACGTCACCATCAGCGCCAAGAAGGTCGACGACGCGCAGGAGACCGGACGGCCCGACACCGTGCCCGCCTCGCTCCAGCAGACCCTGCTCAAGGTGCCGGGCGTCGCCAAGTCCTACCCCGACGTCACCAGCGACCAGGTGACGGTCGCCGACGCGAACAACAAGAGCATCAGCCCGACCAGCGGCGCCCCGACCATCGTCAGCAACTGGGACCCGACCGAGACCAAGGCCGTCGAGCTGTCCTCGGGCAACACCCCGCGCGGGCCCACCGACGCGGTGATCGACGCCGACACCGCCGACAAGCACCACCTGAAGATCGGCGACACGCTGCGGGTCATCGCCGCCCCCGGCGACTTCCACGTCACGATCTCCGGCATCGTCACCTTCAAGACCACCAACCCCGGCGCGGCCGTCATCTACATCGAGACCGCCACCGCCCAGGCCAAGCTGCTCGGTGACAGCCACGCGTACACCGGCTACGGCCTGACCGCCGCCAAGGGCGTCACCGACGACCGCCTCAAGGCGGACGTCACGACGGCCATCGGCGCGGGCAAGTACACCGTCGACACCGCCGCCGAGACCAAGAAGAAGGACAAGGACGACGTCGGCAGCTTCCTGAACTTCATGAAGTACGCGATGCTCGGCTTCGCGGGCATCTCGGTCCTGGTCGGCATCTTCCTCATCGTCAACACCTTCTCCATGCTGGTCGCCCAGCGCACCCGCGAGATCGGCCTGATGCGGGCCCTCGGCTCCAGCCGCAAGCAGGTCAACCGGTCGGTGCTGGTCGAGGCGGTGCTGCTCGGCGTCGTCGGCTCGGTGCTCGGCATCGGCGGCGGCATCGGCCTGGCCATCGCCCTGATGAAGCTCATGGGCCAGGCGGGCATGAAGCTCGACACCTCCGAGCTGACCATCAAGGCCACCACCCCGATCGTCGGCCTGGCCATCGGCGTCATCGTCACCGTGATCTCCGCCTACATCCCGGCCCGCAGGGCCGGACGGATCTCCCCGATGGCGGCGCTGCGCGACGCGGGCACCCCCACCGACGCGAAGTCCGGCCGGATCCGCGCCGCGATCGGCGTCCTGGTCTGCGCGATCGGCGCCGTGGCACTGGTCGGCGCGGGACAGTCGGACAAGGCGTCCTCCGGCGGCGGACTGCTGGGGCTGGGCGTGCTGTTCAGCCTGGTCGGCTTCGTGATCATCGGCCCGCTGCTGGCCGGTGTGATCGTACGAGCGGTCAGCGCGGTCATCCTGCGGTTCTTCGGACCGATGGGCCGCCTCGCGGAGCGCAACGCGCTGCGCAACCCGCGCCGTACCGGTGCCACCGCCTCCGCGCTGATGATCGGCCTCGCGCTGGTCGCCGGCATGTCGGTGGTCGGCTCGTCCATGGTGGCCTCCGCCGACGACCAGCTCGACAAGTCGGTCGGCGCGGACTTCATCCTCCAGCCCGACGGCGGCCAGCCGCTGACCCCCGCCCTGGTGGCGGCGATCAAGTCGGCCTCCCACATGGAGCACTTCACCGAGTACGCGGGCGTCAACGCCAAGGTCACGCTGCCCGACGGCAAGACGGTCACCAAGCAGTTCAGCGCGGTCAGCCCGACCTACGCCGACGACCTGCGGCTCAAGACGGTCAAGGGCGATCTGAAGGACGCGTACGCGAAGAACGGCATGTCCGTCAACGAGGCGTACGCCAAGGACCACCACATCAAGATCGGTGACGAGCTGCCGGTGACGATGATCGGCGGCACGCCGACCAAGCTCCGCGTCAACGTCATCACCAGCGACGACACCACGGTCGACCACGGCGCCTGGTACACCAACCTGGCCACCGCCAAGCAGTACCTCCCGGCGGACAAGCAGCCGCTCGACCAGATCATGTTCGCCAAGGCCGTCGACGGCCAGGCCAAGGAGGCGGGCGCCTCGCTCACCGCGGCCGTCAAGGACTACCCGCAGCTCAAGGTCCGCGACCAGTCCGACTTCAAGGACCTCATCCACAAGCAGGTCAACCAGCTCCTGTACATGATCTACGGGCTGCTCGGCCTCGCGATCATCGTCGCCATCCTGGGCGTGGTGAACACCCTCGCCCTGTCGGTGGTCGAGCGCACCCGGGAGATCGGCCTGATGCGGGCGATCGGCACCTCCCGGCGCCAGCTGCGCCGGATGATCCGCCTCGAATCGGTGGTCATCGCGCTCTTCGGCGCGCTGGTCGGCCTCGGTCTCGGCCTCGGCTGGGGCACCACGGGACAGAAGGTGCTGGCCTCCCAGGGGCTCGGCGTCCTCCAGATCCCGTGGACGACGATCATCCTGGTCTTCATCGGCTCCGCGGTCGTCGGCCTGCTGGCCGCGCTGCTCCCGGCCTTCCGGGCGGGGCGGATGAACGTACTGAACGCGATCGCCACGGACTGACGCCGCCGGTCGCACCGGCCGGTGGCGCAGGTCACCACAGACGCGGCCCCGGAAGCGCAACCCCCCGCGCTCCGGGGCCGCCCGCGCGTCCCGCACCCCGGTCCGCCCCCCGCCGGGCGTCCCCGCCCACGGGCTCCGCGGCCCCGCGCCTCACGCGATGGCCTGTGGCTGTCGGCGGTACGTCGTACGCTGGAGGTACCCCCGGCCCGTGACACGTGTCGGGTGCTTCGCGTTGCCTCTGCCCCGGGACGGAAAACCCCTCATGAGTCTGAACGGTCTGGTCGACGTCGTCGTCGAGGACGCCGCCCTCGCGGAAGCGGTGGAGGCCGCCGCCTCCGGCGCCCGGCCGATGGTGGACCTGGTGGGGCCGCCCGCCGCGCGTCCGCTGGCCATCGCGGCGCTCGCGGCCCGCGCGCACCGCACCGTACTGGCGGTCACGGCGACCGGCCGCGAGGCGGAGGACCTGGCCGCCGCGCTGCGCACCCTGCTGCCGCCGGACGCCGTCGCCGAGTACCCGGCGTGGGAGACGCTGCCGCACGAGCGGCTGTCCCCGCGCAGCGACACCGTCGGCCGCCGCCTGGCCGTCCTGCGCCGCCTGGCGCACCCGCGGGCCGACGACGCGGCGACCGGACCCGTACAGGTCGTGGTCGCCCCCATCAGGTCCGTGCTGCAACCGCAGGTCAAGGGCCTGGGCGACCTGGAGCCCGTCGCCTTGCGGACCGGGCAGAGCGCCGACCTGGGCACCGTCACCGAGGGCCTGGCGGCAGCCGCGTACTCCCGCGTCGAGCTGGTCGAGAAGCGCGGCGAATTCGCGGTGCGCGGCGGCATCCTCGACGTCTTCCCGCCGACCGAGGAGCACCCGCTGCGGGTGGAGTTCTGGGGCGACGACGTCGAGGAGATCCGCTACTTCAAGGTCGCCGACCAGCGCTCCCTCGAAGTCGCCGAGCACGGCCTGTGGGCGCCGCCCTGCCGCGAGCTGCTCCTCACCGACCAGGTGAAGGAGCGGGCCGCGGCGCTGTCGGTCGCCCACCCCGAGCTGCACGAACTGCTGGACAAGATCGCCGAGGGCATCGCGGTGGAGGGCATGGAGTCCCTGGCCCCGGTGCTGGTCGACGACATGGAGCTGCTGCTCGACGTGCTCCCGGCGGGCAGCATGGCCGTGGTGTGCGACCCGGAGCGGGTCCGTACCCGCGCCGCCGACCTGGTGGCGACCTCCCGCGAATTCCTGGAGGCGTCCTGGGCGGCGTCGGCCGGCGGCGGCGAGGCGCCGATCGACCTGGGCGCGGCCTCGCTGTGGTCGATCGCCGACGTCCGCGACCGGGCCCGCGAGCTGGGCGTCCCCTGGTGGTCGGTGAGCCCCTTCGCGGCCGACGAGGCCGACGACCTGGCCGCCGACACCCTCAAGCTGGGCATGCACGCGCCCGAGCTGTACCGCGGCGACACCGCCCGCGCGCTCGCCGACACCAAGGGCTGGCTGGCCGACGGCTGGCGCACCGTCTACGTCACCGAGGGCCAGGGCCCGGCCGCCCGCGTGGTGGAGGTGCTGGGCGGCGAGGGCATCGCGGCCCGCCTCGACATCGAGCTGGCCGACCTCGCGGCGTCCGTGGTCCACGTGGCGACCGGCTCCATCGAGCACGGCTTCATCGACCCGGCGCTCAAGCTCGCGGTGCTCACCGAGACCGACCTGTCGGGGCAGCGCTCGTCCACCAAGGACATGGGCCGGATGCCGTCCCGGCGGCGCAAGACCATCGACCCGCTCACCCTCCAGGCGGGCGACTACATCGTGCACGAGCAGCACGGCGTCGGCCGCTATGTGGAGATGGTGCAGCGCACCGTGCAGGGCGCCACCCGCGAGTACCTGCTGGTCGAGTACGCGCCCGCCAAGCGCGGCCAGCCGGGCGACCGGCTCTTCGTCCCCACCGACCAGCTCGAACAGGTCACCAAGTACGTCGGCGGCGAGGCCCCCTCGCTGCACCGGCTCGGCGGCGCGGACTGGACGAAGACCAAGGCGCGGGCGAAGAAGGCGGTCAAGGAGATCGCCGCCGACCTGATCAAGCTGTACTCGGCGCGGATGGCCGCCCCCGGCTACACCTTCGGGCCCGACACCCCCTGGCAGCGCGAGCTGGAGGACGCCTTCCCGTACGCGGAGACGCCCGACCAGCTCACCACGATCGCCGAGGTCAAGGAGGACATGGAGAAGTCCGTCCCCATGGACCGGCTGATCTGCGGCGACGTCGGCTACGGCAAGACCGAGATCGCCGTGAGGGCGGCCTTCAAGGCCGTGCAGGACGGCAAGCAGGTCGCCGTGCTGGTGCCGACCACGCTGCTGGTGCAGCAGCACATGGGCACCTTCGCCGAGCGGTACGCGCAGTTCCCGGTCAAGGTGCGGGCGCTGTCGCGGTTCCAGACCGACAGCGAGGCCAAGGCCACCATCGAGGGGCTGCGGGACGGCACCGTGGACCTGGTGATCGGCACCCACCGGCTCTTCTCCTCCGAGACGAAGTTCAAGGACCTGGGCCTGGTCATCGTCGACGAGGAGCAGCGCTTCGGCGTCGAGCACAAGGAGCAGCTCAAGAAGCTGCGGGCCAACGTGGACGTGCTGACCATGTCCGCCACCCCGATCCCGCGCACCCTGGAGATGGCGGTCACCGGCATCCGCGAGATGTCCACCATCACCACCCCGCCGGAGGAGCGGCACCCGGTGCTGACCTTCGTCGGCCCGTACGAGGAGCGGCAGATCGGCGCCGCGATCCGGCGTGAACTGCTGCGCGAGGGCCAGGTCTTCTACATCCACAACCGGGTGGAGTCGATCGACCGGGCGGCGGCGCGGCTGCGCGCCATCGTGCCGGAGGCGCGGATCGCCACCGCGCACGGGCAGATGGGGGAATCGCAGCTCGAACAGGTCGTGGTCGACTTCTGGGAGAAGCGGTTCGACGTGCTGGTGTCCACCACGATCGTGGAGTCGGGCATCGACATCGCCAACGCCAACACCCTGATCGTGGAGCGCGGCGACACCTTCGGGCTCAGCCAGCTCCACCAGTTGCGCGGGCGCGTCGGCCGCTCGCGCGAACGCGGCTACGCGTATTTCCTGTACCCGCCGGAGAAGCCGCTGACCGAGACCGCGCACGAGCGGCTCGCCACCATCGCCCAGCACACCGAGATGGGCGCGGGCATGTACGTCGCCATGAAGGACCTGGAGATCCGCGGCGCGGGCAATCTGCTGGGCGGCGAGCAGTCCGGGCACATCGCGGGCGTCGGATTCGACCTGTACGTACGGATGGTGGGCGAGGCCGTCGCCGACTACCGCTCGGCGCTGGAGAGCGGCGGCGAGCCGGAGGAGACGCTGCTCGACGTCAAGATCGAACTGCCGGTGGACGCGCACGTCCCGCACGACTACGCGCCGGGCGAGCGGCTGCGGCTCCAGGCGTACCGGGCCATCGCAGCGGCCAACACGGCCGAGGACATCGCGGCGGTCCGCGAGGAGCTGACCGACCGCTACGGCAAGCTGCCGGAGCCGGTGGAGAATCTGCTGCTGGTGGCGGGGCTGCGGATGCTGGCCCGCAAGGTCGGCGTCAGCGACATCACCCTCCAGGGCGTCAACGTCCGCTTCGGCCCGGTGGAGTTGCGCGAGTCGCAGGAGCTGCGGCTGAACCGGCTCTACCCGCGCACGGTGCTCAAGCACGCGACGAAGCAGATCCTCGTCCCGCGTCCGACGACGGCGCGGATCGGCGGCAAGCCGGTGGTGGGCCGCGAACTGCTGGAGTGGACGGCGGAGTTCCTGACGACGGTGCTGGACAACTAGGGCTGTTCCAGCCGGTTTCCCACCGCCCGGCGGACGTTCAATGGTCTGGACCTTGACAGGTCCAGACCATTCCGCTTGAGTCTGTCCCGACCCCACTCGAACCCCCACAAGGAGTGGTCACGTGTCGAGACAACGGCTCATAGCGTTCCTCACCGCACTCGCGGTCGCGATAGGAATCGCCATCCTCGTACCGCTGGCGTCCACCGCCTCCGCCGCGGGCTGCTCCACCGCGTGGAACTCGTCGTCGGTGTACACCGGCGGCATGGGCGCGTCGTACAACAGCCACAACTGGCTGGCGAAGTGGTGGACCCAGGGCGAGACGCCCGGCGCCGCCGACGTCTGGTCGGACCAGGGCGCCTGTACCGGCGGTTCGGGCGGCACCGGCGGCACCACGGGCGGCACCGGCGGGACCTGCAACTACCCGGCGTGGGTCCAGGGCCACAACTACGTCGCCGGTGACATCGTCAAGTACAGCAACGGCAACTACTACAAGGCCTCCCACGACAACCCGGGCTACGACCCCACCATCAGCACCTGGTACTGGGACCCGTTCGGCTGCAACGGCGGCGGTACGACCACCCCGCCCGGCAACCCGAGCGGATTCGTCGTCACCGAGGCCCAGTTCAACCAGATGTTCCCGAACCGGAACTCCTTCTACACCTACAGCGGCCTGACCGCGGCGCTCAGCGCGTACCCCGGTTTCGCGAACACCGGCAGCGACACGGTGAAGAAGCAGGAGGCCGCGGCCTTCCTCGCCAACGTCAGCCACGAGACCGGCGGCCTCGTCTACATCGTCGAGCAGAACACCGCGAACTACTCGCACTACTGCGACACGAGCCAGTCCTACGGCTGCCCGGCCGGACAGTCCGCGTACTACGGCCGCGGGCCGATCCAGTTGAGCTGGAACTTCAACTACAAGGCCGCGGGCGACGCGCTCGGCATCGACCTGCTGCACAACCCCAACCTGGTGCAGACCGACTCGGCCGTCGCCTGGAAGACCGGCCTGTGGTACTGGAACACCCAGACCGGCCCCGGCACCATGACCCCGCACAACGCCATGGTCAACGGCGCCGGATTCGGTGAGACCATCCGCAGCATCAACGGCAGCATCGAGTGCAACGGCGGCAACCCCGCGCAGGTGCAGAGCCGGGTCAACTCCTACCAGAGCTTCGTCTCGATCCTCGGAGTCCCGGCGGGCAACAACCTGAGCTGCTGACCCGGCGTCGTCCCACGGACGCACGCAAGGCCGTACGCACGCAAGGCCGTACACACGCAAGGCCGTACACAGGTAAGGCCGTACGCGGGTAAGGCCGTACGCGCCCAGCCCGTACGCACGCTTCATCCGACGCGCCCCGCTCACCACGAGCGGGGCGCGTTAGTGTGAGCGGCTGTGACGATCACCGGAGCGGGGACGAACGTACGGCCGCTGGCGGCGGGACAGCGCGCGCGGCTGCTGGTCGGGGACATCGACGGCGGCGAGCCGCGCCTGGTGTACGAGACGGCGGACAGCGCGCTGGAGGCGCCGAACTGGTCGCCGGACGGCCGCTGGCTGGTCTTCAACCAGGACGGGCTGCTGCTGCGGATCGCCCCCGGCGGCGGGGCGCCCGAGGTCATCGACACCGGCGGCATCACGGACGCCAACAACGACCATGTGCTCTCGCCGGACGGCGGCACGGTCTATCTGTCGGCGGGCGACGGGCACATCCACGCCGTGCCGTTCGAGGGCGGACCCGCGCGCCGGGTCACCAACGACCGCGGCCCCGGACCCTTCCGGCACTTCCTGCACGGCGTCTCGCCCGACGGCCGCACGCTGGCGTACGTGGGCGTCGAGCCGTACGGCGGCGACGAGTGGGGCTACCGCAACATCTTCACCGTCCCCGCGGCCGGCGGCCCCGACACCCGGCTGACGGACTCTCCCGCGCCCGCGGACGGCCCGGAGTTCAGCCCCGACGGCGCCTGGATCTACTTCAACTCCGAGCACGGCGCGACCGTCCCCGGCCACGCCCAGCTCTTCCGGATGCGGCCGGACGGCACCGAGTTGACGCGGCTCACCTCGGACGCGCGCGTCAACTGGTTCCCGCACCTGTCACCCGATGGACGACACGTCCTCTACATCAGCTTCCCGCCCGGCACCGAGGGGCACCCGGCCGACCGCGACGTCGTCCTGCGCGTCATGGACCCGGACGGCGGCGCCCCGCGTGACGTCCTGGCCTTCCCCGGCGGCCAGGGCAGCCTCAACGTCAACAGCTGGGCCCCGGACAGCCGCCGCTTCGCCTACGTCGACTACCCGACGGCCTGAGCCGGTCCCGCTGCGCCCGACGCGTCCGGCCCTAGCCGTTCGGCGGGCTCGTCCGGTGCATGATCACATAGCCCTCGGCGTTGACGATCTGCTGATATTCGGCGTTCGGGTGGAGCTGCTTGGCGTAGGTGAGCGGATCGGGCACCCAGCCGGAGGAGTTGTCGATCACGATGTAGTCCGGGCTGATGCCCTGCGTGTCGCCGACCCAGTACACCGTGGTCCGGTGGACGAGACGGCTGATCGGCCCGACGTTCGCCTCCACCGAGGAGCCGCTGGGCACCGTTTCGAGCAGCTTCTCCACGGCCTTGGTGTGCGCGTCGACCTTGTAGGTGTCGGAGTGGCTGAGCGAGGCCAGCGGCATCGTCAAGGTGAGCGCCAGCGCGGCGCCCGCCGCCGCCGCGGGCAGCCCCGAGGCGTAGGAGCGCAGCCAGGGCCGCGGGCTCCTGCGGGAGAGCGCCGCCGCGTCCACGAGGGCGAGGAAGACCACCGGCATCAGCACCGCGCTGTAGTGCCAGTCGGTGCCCCAGTAGTGGTCGTCGTGCGAGATGAACCGCCAGCCGATGGTCGGCAGCGCGGCCAGCAGCAGCGGCGAACGCAGCGCCAGCAGGCCGGTGGTCGGCAGCAGAATCCACAGCAGGGTGTGCACGGCGGTGCCGAACGGGATGTGCCCCGGCATCGGCGCCCCGTTGCCGTTCAGCTTGTTCCAGTAGTCGTATCCGCCCGCGCTGTTGAACGCCGGGATGATCACCGCGAAGGCGAGCGCGGAGGCCAGCACCCCGAGGCTGACCAGCCCCAGCGCGTACGGCCCGTACCGCATGCCGTCGCTGAGCCGCGACGGCTCCTCGGCCCGCGTCCCGCTCCCGTCGGCCTCCGGGGCCTCCGGGGCCTCGCCGCCGTCGGCGCGCGGCGCCGGGACGACGTCCTCGCCCCGCGCGGCCCCGGACCCGCCGACGGCCCCGGACCCGCCGACCGCTCCCGCCCCTGACGGCGCCCCGGACATGGCCTCGGACCCGGCGTCCGGCTCGGTCTCCTTGCGAGTGCGCAGCCACACGATCGCGCCGATCGCGGCGGCCGTGACGCCCATGTCCTCCTTGACGAAGATCAGCGGGAGCGCCCACCACATCGCCGGCGCCCACTTCCTGCGCAGCACCGCCTCCAGCGAGAACGCCAGCAGCGGCATCGCGAAGGCGATCTCGTGGAAGTCGAACTCGACCGCCCGCTGCACGCCCCACGACAGCCCGTACGCCACGCCGACGGCCAGTCCGCGCCCGCGGCCCAGCAGATGGGCGGCGCCCCGGGTCACGGGCACGATCGACAGCGCGAACAGCAGCGCCTGCGCGACCAGCAGCGTCACCGGGCTCGGGAACACCCGGTAGAAGGGGGCGATCAGGGCGGTGATCGGACTGAAGTGGTCACCGAGGATGTTGAAGCCGGGGCCCTTGAGGTCGGCGACCGGCGCGTGGAAGTGCGCGTAGGAGCCGACCGCCTGCTCGAAGATGCCCAGGTCCCACGACATCGTGAGCATCCGCCGGTAGCGGGTGACCGACAGCGCGAGGAACGCCGCGAAGAAGACGGTGGCCAGCAGATACGGGTCGACGCGCGGCCCGATGCCGCCGAGCCTGAAGCCGGTCGTCGGCGCGTCGTCGACCGTGGTGCCGCCGGGCGCGGCGGCTCTGGTGTCCTGCGCCGGTATGACGGCCTCGGCCCTGTCCATCGTCGGTCCTCCCGCGGAAGCTGGGTCGGGGTCTGCCGGAAAAGATACGGGACGCGGCTGTGCCGGGGGCACTCCTGAACCCGCCATCCCCACTCACCTCCGCCACTCGCGTCCCGGCACCACGGGCCCGCCGCTCCTGGCGGACCGGCGCGGCCCCGCGGTGTCCGTCCCGTATGCACCGTTATGCGGTGCTTCACCGCGAGAAAGATACCCCTCGGCCGCCGCTGTCCCGGCGGCCCGCGCCGCATATGCTGCCCGCCGTGAAAACGTGGACGAACGCGCATCGGCTCTGGATACTCCTCGCGGGCGCCGCGGCCGTGGCGGTGGCCGCCACCGTGACCGCCCTGGTCCTGACGTCCTCCGGCCCCGGCAAGGAGCGGGCCCTGCCGCCGGCCCGGGCGCGTACGTACACCGACCAGCAGGCGTGTCTGCTCACCGGGGAGCGCGGTCTGGCGGACCCGGCGGCGGCGCCGGTGTGGGCGGGGATGCGGGACGCCTCGGCCGGGACGCACGCGAAGGTCAGCTATCTGGCGATGGCGGGGGAGCAGAGCGCGGCGGCGGCCGGGCCCTATCTGGCGACCCTGGCCGACCGCAAGTGCACGGTCGTCCTGACGGTCGGCGCGGGCCCCGACGGCGCGGTCCCGGCGGCGGGACCGAAGTTCCCCGGCACGCGCTTCGTCGTCGTGGGGGAGAAGGCCGTGGGGAAGAAGGCGGGCGGTACGGGCGGTACGGCTGACGCGCCCGGTGCGAATGTCACCGCCGTGCCCGGGGGCTCCGCCGCGAGCACGCGCAAGGCGGTCGAGGCCGCCGTGACCGACGCGCTGCGTCACTGAGGCGTCGCTGAGACGTCGCTGAGGCGTCGTTGAGGGGGTCCGCCGGGAGGCCCGCGCGGGCTTGACCTCTCTTGCCCAAAAGCAGGGCGAAAGGCGGACCAAACCCCTCCATCGTAAAGATCGTTCCCGGAACGAACCGGGACAGGGGTCACAAGTCGCCGCGCTTGATGATGTACAGGCAAAGAGTGTCCCCGGATCGTCCCCACGATCTATCCGCGGGTGAGGAAAACGGTCACGATCGGCAAGTTTTCTGTGTCGATCCTGTCAGGAGCCTGTGCCGTGCGCGCATCCTTCGCCCGTCGTTCGTCCCGGAGAACAACCCTCCGTCGCCGGTGGCTGCGTGCCACCGCGATGCTGTCGCTGATCGCGCTGGCACTCGTGCTGACCACGGAGCAGGCGGCGGCGGACGGGGCGACCCTGCCCGCGCTGTCGATGCCCAGCCTCGCCTCGCTCACCGCGTGGCTGAAGCACCCCCACTGGGGGCGCGTGCCGCAGCAGGAGAGCGGCACCGCCGCCGGGCACAGCCACCGGGCGACCGCGGACTCCACCCGCGCGCACGTCGGCGCGGGGCACAGGCCCGGCAAGGCGCCCGGCGAACTCGACGCCTACCACCCGTTCCGCAAGGCGTCCACGTCCGGCCGCAGTGGTGTCGTCGGCGGCTACTCCGCCCGCACCAGCAAGCGGAACGCGGCGAAGTCGACCGACACCGTCACGGTGTTCGACAACGCGGACGGCACGCACACCCGCCGCGTGTCGCAGACGCCGGTCAACTACCGGGACGCGCACGGCGCCTGGCAGCCGATCGACACCAGCGTGCACCGCCGGGCCGACGGCCGCCTCCACGAGGCGGCCAACTCCCTCGGCGTCGACTTCGCGCCGCGCTCCTCCGCGCCGGACCTCGCCACCTTGCGCACCGACGCCGCGCACTCCGTCGCGTACGGCCTGTCCGGCGCGGCCGACGTCACCGCCGCCGTGTCGGGCGACCGGGTCACGTACCCGGACGCCCTGCCGCGCACCGACCTGGTCGTCGCCCCGTCCGCGACCGGCGTCAAGGAAGCCGTCGTCCTGCACGCGGCGAGCGCCGCCAACTCCTGGCTCTTCCCGCTCAGGCTCCAGGGCCTGACCCCCGTCCAGGTCAAGGACGGCTCGGTCGAACTGCGCGACGCCGCGGGCAAGGTGACCGCCCGGATACCGCGCGCCTACGCCTACGACTCCAAGGTCGACCGCCGCTCCGGCGAGCCGACGACGACCTACGCGGTCGACTACCGGCTGGTCGCCGACCACGGCGGCACCGCCCTGAAGGTCACCCTCGACCCGGCGTGGCTGCACGACCCCGCGCGGGTCTTCCCCGTCACCGTCGACCCCAGCATCGTCGACGGCTGGACCACCACCTACGCCGAGTCCGGCAACCCCGCGGGCGACCACTCCTTCGAGCAGACCGTCAAGATCGGCTCGTACGACTCCGGCACGCACTCCGCCAACACCTTCGTCAACCACTGGTACGGCGGCTGGGACGGCTCCAAGGTCACCGTGACCGCCGCGTCGCTGCACCTGTTCGAGACCTGGGCCTCCACCTGCACCGCCGAGCGCTTCGACGTCGCGCTGATCACCGCGCCGTGGACCCCGACCGGCGTCACCACCTACCCCGGCCCCTCGCACGGCGCGTCCATCGGCAACCTCACGCCCAGCGTCCCCATCGCCTGCGCCAACACCGCCGCCGACCCCACCAAGGGGAACGCGGTGGAGGTGCCGCTCACCACCGCCTCCATCCAGGGCTGGATGAACGGCACCACCCCCGACTACGGCCTCGCGGTCTACGCGGCCACCACCGACGCCCTGCACTGGAAGCAGTTCGGCTCCTTCGCCGACGCGGGCAAGGGCCCGTACATCGACGTCACGTACACCGGCACCACCCCGCCGCAGGTCTACCAGCAGTACCCCAACGACAACGAGGTGGAGTACACCACCACCCCCCAACTGACCGCCTGGTCCGGCGGCGCCAACTCGCAGGCGAACACCACCACCAAGTACGACTTCCAGATCTACGACAACACCAACACCAAGGTCGTCGACTCCGGACTGCTCACCACCGGCTCCTGGACGGTCCCGGCGGGCAAGCTCAAGTGGGGCCAGAGCTACTCCTGGACGGTGCAGTCGCAGGACGCGGGGCTGTACTCCGGCGCCACCTGGTACCAGATGGCGATCCAGGTCCCGCAGCCGCTGATCACCTCGGGGCTGTCCCAGAACAGCAGCGACCACGGCTACGACCCGTCGATCGGCAACTACACCACCTCCGACACCGACGCGACCGTCTCCACCGTCGGACCGAGCCTCGACGTCGACCGCGACTACAACTCCCGTGACCCGCGCTGGACCGGGGCGTTCGGCGCGGGCTGGTCGAGCATCTTCGACGCCCGCGCCACCGAGCAGTACAACCCGGCGGGCGCCGTCGTCTCCAACGTCGTCACCTACCCGGACGGCTCCCAGGTCGGCTTCGGCAAGAACGGCGACGGCAGCTACTCGCCGCCCGCGGGCCGCTTCGCCACCTTCAAGGCCGTCACCGGCGGCTACACGCTGACCGACAAGAACGCCACCGTCTACGCCTTCACCCAGTCGCTGGGCTCCGGCGCGTACGGCATCACCTCGGTCACCGACGCCAACGGCCGCGCCGTCACCTTCACCTGGACCAGCGGCCACGTCACCACCATGACCTCGGTGACCTCCGCCCGCGCCCTGCACCTGACCTGGCAGACACCCACCGGCGCGAGCGCCGCGCACGTCGCCACCGTCGTCACCGACCCGGTCACCGCGGCCGACCCGAACTCCGCGCAGACCTGGACGTACGGCTACACCAACGACCAGCTCACGAAGGTCTGTTCGCCGATCTCCAGCACGCAGTGCACCGCGTACAACTACACCGCGGGATCGCAGTACCAGAACGCCGCGCTCGACCTCGACCCGCGGGCGGTGTGGCCGATGTCCGAGGCGTCGGGCACCGTCGGCAAGGACGCGGTCCTCGCCAACCAGGGCACCAAGAACCTCGCGTACAGCGGCGTCACCTACGGCCAGGCGGGCCCGCTCACCGGGTCGGCCGCCACCGCCATCGGGTTCAACGGCACCAGCTCGTACGCCACGCTCCCGTTCGACATGGGCAACAACACCGACTCCGGCGCCCTGTCGCTGTGGTTCAAGACCTCCGCCGGGCCCGGCGTGCTCTACTCCTACGCCTCGCAGCCGGTCACCGCGGGCGACTCGCCCGGCGGCTACACCCCGGCCGCCTACGTCGGCACCGACGGCAAGCTGAAGGCCGAATTCTGGTACAGCGGCGGCATCGCGCCGATCAGCACCACCGCCTCGGTCGCCGACGGCAAGTGGCACCACATGGTGCTGTCCGCCGCAGGCAACAGCCAGACGCTCTTCCTGGACGGCGCCAAGGTCGGCTCGGTGTCCGGCTCGATCTCCATCCAGCCCGGCATCGCCTTCGGCAAGAACCAGCCGTACAACACCCTGGGCGCGGGCTTCCTCGGCGGGGCCTGGCCCGACCAGCCGCACTCCAGCACCACCGACAAGACCGGCTACGCCACGTACTTCAACGGCGCGATCGCCGACGCCGCCTGGTACGACCGCCCGCTGGTCGCCGCCGACGCGAGCGCGCTGCGCACCTACGGCACCCACGCCGCGAGCCTGCTGAGCACGGTCACCCGGCCGTCCGCCAAGACGTACCACGCCATGACGTACGACCCGGCGACCACGGCGCTGACCCAGCTCACCGACGAGAACGGCGGCGTCTGGAAGCTCGGCGCGCCGACCGTCACCGGCTCCAGCCAGACCTACCGCGGCGCGGTGCTCGGCGGCGCGCCCGCCACGTACTTCCGGCTGGGCGAACCCGCGGGCGCCACCACGGCGCTGGACGAGACGCGCGGCGGGACCGGTACGTACAACGCGGTGACGCTCGGCGCGACCGGGCCGTTCAGCGACCAGAAGGCCGCCACGTTCAACGGGACCAGCTCCTGGGTGAAGGTGCCCGACACCGTGACCGGGGACACCGCGGCCTCGGCCGAACTGTGGTTCAGCACCACCCACGGCGGCGCGATCCTGCTCAACACGCAGAGCGCCGCGATCGGTTCGACCGTCTCCTCCACGACACCGCAACTGTGGATCGGCAGCGACGGCAAGCTCTACGGCGGCTTCTACACCACGTCCGGCTCGGTGCAGATGGGCACCACGGGCACCGTCACCGACGGCAAGTGGCACCATGTGCTGCTCAGCGCCGGAGCCACCAGCCAGACCCTGTACCTCGACGGCGCGCAGGCCGCGACCAAGACGGCCACGGCCGCGCTGTCCAACAGCGCCAGGACCACCGCCTACATCGGCGCGGGCACCACCGGCTCCGGCTGGACCGGCCTGACCAACGGCACCGTCGCCTACTTCAACGGCACGCTCGCCGACGTCGCCACCTACCGCACCGCGCTGACCGCGCAGGACGCCGAGAGCCACTTCCAGGCGGGCAAGAACTCCACCGGCCTGCTGCCGGTGGAGACCGTCAAGGTCACCTCCCCGGCGAACAAGGTGACGACGTACACCTACGACGTCGTCAACAACGAACGCCAGCTCACCGAGACCGACGGCCTCGGCAACAGGACCAGCTTCGGCTACGACACCGGCGGCTACGAGCACACGGTCACCGACCCCAACGGCGCGATGACCGTCACCGGCCACGACGTCCGCGGCAACGTCGTCTCCTCGACCACCTGCCAGAATCAGGCGGCCAAGGTCTGCTCCACCGAGTACTACACGTACTTCCCCGACGACACGACGGAACAGCTCACCACCGCCGACCCGCGCAACGACGTGCTGCTCACCGAGCGGGACGGCCGCTCCTCCTCGGCGACCGACCCCACGTACCTGACCTCGTACACCTACGACGCGTTCGGCGACGAGACCGCGGTGACCGGACCGCCGGTCGCGGGCTTCCCCAACGGGCGCGCCTCGACCACCGTGTTCAGCGACGGCACCGCCACCTACCCCGCCGCCGACAGCGGGAACGTGCCCAAGGGCCTGCCGGTGCGGTCGGTCTCGCCCGGCGGAGCGGTCAACTCCGTGTCCTACTTCCACAACGGCGACGTGGCCTCCTCCACCGACGCGGTGGGCCTGGTCACCAGCTACACCTACGACGGCCTCGGGCAGGTGCTCACCAAGAAGGCCGTCTCCGACACCTACCCCGCAGGTCTGACCACGTCCTACACGTACGACAAGGCCGGGCAGATCACCGAGGAGGACGACCCGCAGCTCACCGACCGGGTCACCGGCGCCACCCACGCGGCGGCCACCACCACGGTCTTCGACGCCGACGGCGACATCACCTCGCAGACGGTCAAGGACCTCAGCGGCGGCGACGCGCCCCGGACCGAGACCCAGACCTACGACGCGTACGACCACGTCCTCACCCAGACCGACGCCAACGCCAACGCGGGCGGCGCCAACGGCGGGACGACGACGTACACGTACGACACGTCGGGCAACAAGACGCAGGAAGTGTCCAAGTCGGGCACGGTCACCAACTACACGTACGACGACAACGGGCACCTGCTGACCCAGACGCTCCAGTACACCGGCGACCCGGTCAGCCCGCAGGCCGCCACCACGCTGACGGAGTCCTCGCGGGCGTACGACCCGGCGGGCCGGCTGGCGTCGGTGACCGACTCGATGGGCGCCACGACGTCGTACACCTACACCGACAACGGCCTGGCGGTCACCGCGAGCAAGAAGAGCGCCGACGGCACGGCCTCGACGGTGCTCCAGACCACCACGTACGACGCGGCCGGGAACCAGTTGTCGCAGACCACCGACAACGGGCAGACGGTCGTCAACTTCACGGTGGACGCGGCCTCCAGGACCACGAGCACCACCGTGGACCCGACCGGCGTCGACCGGGTGACCAGCGTGTCCTTCACGCCGGACGACCAGGTCGCCACCCAGAACGAGCACGACTCCTCGGGCTTCGACCGCACCACCTCCTCCACCTACGACGCGGCGGGCAACACCCTGACCGAGACGCTGCACGGCGACGCCTCGGGACACCCCTCCGCCTGGTGGAAGCTCGACCAGACCACCGGCTCCACCGTCACCGACACCTCGGGCAGCGGCTACACCGGCGCCGCCTCGGGCGTCACCTGGGGCGGCGACGCGGCGACCTTCGCGGGCACCTCCGGCCAGCAGATCGCCACCAACGGCCCGGTGCTCAACACCGCCGGGTCCTACACGGTCTCCGCCTGGGTCAACATGGCGTCGCTGCCGACCCACAACGCGACGATCGTCGCCCAGGGCGGCACCACGGCCAGCGCCTTCTACCTCCAGTACAACTACGCGCACACCAGCGCGCCGCTGTGGAGCATGGAGCAGACCAGCGCCGACACGGCCGCGCCGACCTTCCCGTCCGCGTACTCCACCGCCGTGCCCAAGACCAACACCTGGACGCACGTGGTCGGCGTGTACAACGTCGCCAACGGCGCCAGCCAGATCTACGTCAACGGCGCGCTGTCCGGCAGCGGCACCAACACCGCGCCGTGGTCCGCGAACGGCCCGCTGACCATCGGCGCGGGCAAGTACAACGGGGCGCCGACCGACTTCCTGCCCGGCGCGGTCTCCAACGTGCAGGTCTACCCGCGCGCGCTGACCGGCACCGAGGTCAACACGCTGTACGGCAACGGCCGTACCGGCGGCACCGTCGGTTCCTCCACCGAGCAGACCACCCGCTACACGTACGACAAGCGCGGGCTGCCGAAGTCGATGACCGACGCGGACAACTTCACCACCGACTACTCCTACGACGAGGCGGGGAATCTGGCGGTCACCACCGCACCCGCCGTCCAGGTCGAGACCGGCGGCGGCCAGCCGGTCACCCAACGGCCGGTCACCACCAGCGGATTCGACACCTTCGGCGAGGCCGTCGAAGAGGTCGATCCGACCGGCAACCAGACCACCACGGTCTACGACGCCAACGGCAACAAGGTCTCCGAGACCCTGCCGCCGTACACCCCGGCGGGCGCGTCCGCCCCGCTGGCGGCCACGTCGACCTGGTCGTACGACTCCGACGGCAACCAGATCTCCTCCACCACGCCGGGCGGGAAGACCACCGGCTTCCTGTACGACCAGCTCGGCGACCTCGCGCAGGTCACCGAGCCGGACGGCACCAAGCTGCACACCACGTACGACACCAACGGCGACCAACTGTCGGTGACGGACGGCACCGGGGCCGTCACCCAGGCCACCTGGGACTACCTCGGCCGGCAGGTCACCGCGACCACGCTGGAGCGCTTCCCCTCCAACCGGGTGCTGACCACCACCAACTCGTACGCGGTGACCACCGGGAATCCGTACGGCGCGAATCTGGCGTCGACCACGACGCCCGCCGGGGTCACCACCACCTACGGGTACGACCGGGCCAGCGAGGTCACCTCGGTCACCGACGGCGCGGGCAACACCACGAAGTACACGTACGACTTCATGGGGAACCGGCAGAAGACGATCCAGCCGGACAACACCTGGACCGAGACCGACTTCGACGTCGCGGGCAACCCGACGCTGAGCACCCAGTACGACGCCGCCAACACGCAGCTCAGGCAGACCCACCAGGTCTACGACGGCGTCGGCAACCTCACCGCCTCCACGGACGCGAACGGCAACACCAGCCACTTCACGTACGACGCGGCGGGCACCGTCACCCAGGAGATCCAGCCGGTCACCGCGACCACCTCGATCACCACGTCCTTCGGGTACGACGCGGCGGGCAACAGGACCCGGTTCACCGACGGCCGCAACAACTCCTGGCTGTACGGATACACCCCGTGGGGCCAGCAGGAGACGGTGAAGCAGCCGGCCACCGCCCAGTACGGCTCGGCGGCCGACTCCACGACCACCAACGTCTACGACCTCGACGGGCAGTTGGTCTCCAGCACGCTGCCCGGCGGCGTCACCCACACGATGACGTACGACCAGCTCGGCAATCTGAAGACCGCCTCGGGACAGGGCGCCGACGCCGCCACCGCGACCCGCAGCTTCACCTACGACCACGACAACCAGGTGACCGCCGCCGACACCGCGGAGGCGGGCACCACCGGCGCCAAGGACCACCAGGCCGCCACCCACGAGACGTTCAGCTACGACGACCGCGGCGACCTGACGTCGGCGGGCGGCTCCGGCGGCTCGTCCAACTTCACCTACAACGACGACGGTTCACCGCTGACCCGCTCGGACGCGGCCGGCACCACCTCCTACGGATACGACACCGCGGGCCGGCTGTCCACGCTCAACGACGCGGCCTCCGGCACCGCGCTCACCTACGGCTACAACACGCTGAACCAGACCGCGTCGGTCAAGTACGGCGCGAGCGGCCAGACCCGCACCTTCACGTACAACACCGCGCACGACCTCACCGGCGACACCCTGACGCAGGGCGCCAGCACACTGTCGGCCATCACCTACGGCTACGACAGGAACGGCAACCTGACGTCGAAGAACACCGTCGGGGTCGCGGGCGCCTCCAACAATGTCTACACCTACGACCAGGCCGACCGCCTCAGCTCGTGGAACAACGGCACGGCCACCACGAACTACTCCTACGACGACTCCGGCAACCGCACCCGCGTCGGCGCCGACGTCTACACCTACGACGCCCGCGACCAGCTCACCTCGGACGGCGTCCACAGCTACGCGTACTCCGCGCGCGGCACCATGACCTCGGACACCTCCACCGCCAACGGCCAAGTCGCCTACTCCACCGACGCGTACAACAACCAGATCACCGCGGGCACGCACTCGTACACGCTCGACGCGTCGGGCCGGAACATCACCGACGCCAACTCGGCCGACCAGTCCTCGCGCGCCTTCCAGTACTCGGGCGCCGACAACACCATCGCCGCGGACGGCAACTACAGCTATACGTACGATCCCGGCGGCTCGCTGATCGGCATCAACGGCGGCACCGCGCCGGGCACCGGCCAACTGGCCCTGACCGACAGCCACGACGACGTCATCGGGAACTTCGCGCCGGGGGCGACCACCCTGGCCGGTTCCACGACGTACGACCCGATGGGCAAGGTCACCGCCAACAACGGGCTCATCGGCCACCTCGGCTTCCAGTCCGGCTGGACGGAGGCCGACACCGGCAAGGTCGGCACCGCGTCACGCTGGTACAACCCGGCGACCGGCACCTTCATGAACAAGGACTCCGCGTCCGTCAACCCGGTGCCGAACGAGGCGGCGGCCAACCCCTTCGCGTACGTCGGCGACAACCCGCTCGACGGCACCGACCCCTCGGGCAACTGGGGCCTGGGCAGCGTCTGGCACGCGGCGAGCCACGCCGTCAGCCACGCGGTGAGCAGCACCTACCACGCGGCCACCTCGTACGCCTCCAGCAGTTGGAGCTCCTTCAACTTCTACGCCTCGTACGCCTATTACCACTACACGCCGCCGATCGTGCACAAGGTCGTGCACGCCGCCAAGCGCGTGGTGAAGAGGGTCGTCCACCACGTGCGGGACGTCTACCGCGCCACCGTCCGCTACACCCGCCGCGTCTACCACTACGCGGCGCGCAAGGTGAAACGCGTCGTCCACGCCGCCGTGCACGCCGTCCACTCGGCCTACCACGCGGTCAAGAAGGTCGCGAAACGCGTGGTCCACGCGGTGAAGAAGACCGCCAAGGCGGTGGCGAAGGCATCCAGAACCGCGTATCACGCCACCGTCAAGGCCGTGAAGACCGCGGCCACCTACGCCAAGCACCATGCGGCGGCCATCACGTCCTTCGTGGTCTCCACCGCCGTCTTCATGGGCTGCGAGGCGGTCACGGCGGGCGTCGGCTCCATCGGCTGCGCGGCGGTCGCGGGCGCGGCCGGGTCACTGGTCGAGCAGGGCTTCAAGTGCGCCGAGGCGGGCGGCGCGGCGTGCAGCGCGGGCGCCTTCGCGACCTCCGCCGTGACGGGCGCCGTCGCGGGCGCGATCGGCGGGGCGCTCGGGTCGCTGGGCGGCAAGGTGCTCAGCAAGTTCGCCCCCAAGGCGATGGAGGCCGTCGGCGGGCTGTTCGGCAAGGGCGCCACCGAGGCCGAGGAGGCGGCGGCGGGCGACGCCACCCAGACCGCGGCGCGCCAGGGCGAGTCGGGCGCCGCCAAGTCGGCCACCGACAGCGGGACCTGCCACAGCTTCACGGCCGGCTCCCGTGTCCTCATGGCGGGCGGCGGCACCAAGGCCATCGACCGGATCAAGGTGGGCGACTCCGTCGTCAACTCGGTGCCGGGTGCCTCCGGCACGCAGAGCCACAAGGTCACCGCGGTGATCGTGACGACGACGGACCACGATTTCGTGGACGTCGGGGTGAAGCCGGTCGCGGCCAACGCCGTGACGTCCGCCGCGAAGAAGGTGGTCCGGCGCGCGGCCCTCGGCCTCGCGGCCTCCGCGGCGGTCCTGGGCGCCCTGGGCGCGACCCACCACGCGGCCGACTCCCACCCGGCCACGGCCCCGGTGGCGGCGGTCTCCCCGGCCGCCCCGACGCCGGCGAACGGCCACCTCACCACCACCTTCCACCACCCCTTCTACGACGAGACCCAGTCCGCCTTCGTCGAGGCCAAGGACCTCCACCAGGGCGACCTCCTCCAAACCCCCACCGGCACCGCCCAGATCACCACCGTCCGCCTCTTCCACGCCCACACCACCACATACGACCTGACGATCGGCGACCTCCACACCTACTACGTGGAGGCCGGCGCCACGCCGGTCCTGGTCCACAACTGCAATGAAAAGCTCGCTGACCTCCCGGTCCATGAGAGGCCGACGCGTTTTTATGCGAAGGCGAGTGAGATGTTGGACCGCATCCAGGGGAACCCTGCGACTCGCGAGCAGATGTATGGCAGCGCCGATGCAGGGCATGGCGGTGTGACTTCGCTGAGTAATGCCGACCTGATCCGATTCGGCGGGCCGAATGGGCGTGAACCCATTACCGGGTTCAGGGATTTCGCTCCTGGGGATGATATAAATCTTCCCGGATCCCGGCTGCATATCGCTGACGGGAATAACAGAACCGAGGAAATAAGGAACCGCGTTCTGGATGGGCGGATGCACCCGGATACACTCATTGAAATGATGATTGGAGGGAACTAGTGGAGGCGTGGGCTGTCCGACTGGAGTCCTCCGTACGCTTCACGGCGTACGTGCTGCGTGGGGATGGTGAGCTTCCCGAGAGGACCTGGGTATGCCTGCGGTCCCCTGAGTCACTGCCGCCGGTGTCCTGGCTCGGTTGTTGGAGCACTCAGGAGAGGGTCGATGCTGGCCAGGTGGGACAAGTGCTGGACGCCATCCAGCAATCGATTGAGGAGCCCGTGGCTGTTGGTCCTTATGGGCCAATAGTCAGAGCTTCGATCTACTTCGATTCTTGGGATTCTTGGGGAGGTGGGTCTCCGCGTCCGATTGTTGGGTTCCGGCCGTGGGAATCCAATCCGAGAGGGATCGAAGAAATAGGAATTAAATCTCTCGACTTCTCGCACGGAGGCGTGCGGGTCGAGGTTTGAGATGCCTTGCTGGGACGATTCCCTGTAGGGATTTCTGAGGAATTACACTGCTGCCCCCACCGGAGAATCCGGTGGGGGCAGCAGTGGTCTGGGAGGGGGTTTGACGGCAGCGCTGACGGCAACGTCAGCGGACGATCAGGCTCCAGCACTTCATAGAACAGCGCGAGGGGCCGTACCTGGGCTGAACCGTATGATGGCAGTAGTTGAAGGCAACAACCACGGTTTTCCCGCAAACCACGGACGTCAGCGGAACGCAAAACGCACGCTGACCAGAGACGCTTGGCTCTTATACCTATTCGCGGGGCGCTTCGCTACTTTGGTGATCGAGTCCCTTCCATCAATGGCAACCTTATCGAGGATAATCGGGCCACTTTCATGCGCTCACGGGTCAAGGCATGCCAGCGGAAGAGGCAATCTTCACGCATGACCGGGGAAATTGGCTACGAGAAACGGCTTCGGTGCGCTACGGTCTCTTGAACGTGTTTGGCGAGCCAGGGGCACGCTCCACGGTCGAGCCAATCTTTACGAGACCTCAGGGGTGCAAGGGTGTCCATCGATGACTGGGTCGCAGAGGCAGGCCGCATGCAGCGGGAAGGGGCATTGATTATCGACATCGCTGCCTTTCTTCGGGCGTTCGGGGAGAATGGCGGAAGGAAGATTAACGCGGCATCCGCTCTCGGCAAAGAGTATGGCTGGTCAGTAAAAATGAAGCTTGAATTGCTGAGCTGGACCGAAGGTGGCACCACGGACCAAGAGCTGATATCCCTTGTTCCGTCCTGGTTTCCTGGCGGCTAATTTAATCTCAATTATCCCACTGGGTCGGACCGCGTCGTGGAGAAGACCTTTGCCCTGCTCCACCACTTCAAAGGACTTGCTGTTCGGTGGGAACGCCGCACCGAACTTCACGACGCCTTCGGATCTCTGGCCCGCAGCCCCATCTGCTGGAGACGTCTTAACAGACCCGCATCATGACGCTTCAGAAGGGCAGCGGCTCGGCGTCCAGCGGCTCGGCGTATCCCAGGGCCCACCGGCCGGGGACGGTCTCGCAGATCGCCTCCAGGTCGCCCATGGTCCGGCCCCGGACGTGCAGCCAACTGTGGGCGCCCAAGCCATCCTGGCGCAGCAGCTTTCCCGGGGCGGAGAACCAACGCACTGGAAAGTCCTCCGGCCCTGTCCACATCGGATAATCGGGCAGCGCGACCCGCTGGAAGCGGTCAGGCACCGTCCCAAGCAGGTCCGCCGGCAGCTCGCACGCGTTGTACAGCCGACCTCCGCTGCCGAACAGTGCCTCGCTCAGTACGAGCTCGACGCAGGCCAGAGACACCCGGTCCAAGAACGGCACCCAGCTGTGCCGCGCCTGGACGAATACCGGCGGATCGTCTTGCTCAAGGTCGCGCAGGCGCACGCCCCAGAAGGCGCAGCCCTGGTTTTCGCTACGGAAGACGAGGACACCGCCGCACTCGTCATGCACGAACATCTCGGCGGGCGGCAGCAGCGGATCCTGGTTGGCGATCAGGCCGGACCGCCTACCCAGGAGCGTGTAGACCTCGCGCAGCGCGGCCGGCAGGGAGCAGCCGAGCGTCGCCTCGGCTTGCGCCAGTTCCGCTGCCGGCGTGCCGTCATCCTCGGTCAACGGTTCGTCCCAAGCAGCGGCGAAGCCGCGGACAAAGGCCCACGCCCGCCCCCGGTCGGTGACTCCGCCGTAGAGAGCCTGGGCCACGTCGAACACGCCGGTCATGCCGCGAACCGTACCGGAAGCACGCGGCGCATCACCCAGAGACGATCGGGCCGCCAGCGAGAGCAGCCCTACCGGGCGGGTCCGAAGTCCTGGTAGAGCACCGAGGCAAGCATGAAGCCGACGGACACTACGACCTGACCGCACTCGCCAAGATCGTGTGACGAATTCTAAGCGGTCAGAGCACTAGCGCGACTCCGTTGCCTGCTTGCGGTCCTGGGGGATTTCACAGGTTGCATCAACCACGAGGTGTGAACGTGACAGTGGAGGTGAACCCGTGAGCGCGGTGGATGCGGCGACCGTCAAGCGGGTTGCCAAGGACTGGGCGGCTCGGTACCCAGGGTTCGATGTCGGATGGTGATCGTGTGACGAGCGCTCAAGGACGGAATTCGTTGTCGGTGCCGGGAGGACCGGGTAGGTGGGCGGAACGGTGAGTCGGTCGGACGGGTTGAGTAACGAAGGGCTGTCGGCGCAGGTCGCGGCCATGGGGCGGGGGCAGCGCTGCCAGGCGGCGTATTTCGCCCTGCGGCGACTGCGGGGGCCGTTGGTCGGTATGGCGATGCCCGAGGAGTGGGGAGTGGACCCGGCGGCGCTCGGGGAACTGCTCCGGGCCGGGGCGGACGTGGCGGACGGCGGGAGCGGTGCGGAGTTCGCCCGGGCGGTCGCCGCGTTGACCGCCGCCCCGCTGTTCGAGTCGGAGATCGAGCCGGAATTCGCCGAGAGCTTCCAACTGGAAGCTCTCAACGGCTGGTTGATGCTCGCGGACGCCCTCGGCGAGATGAGCGAAGCCGACACCGAGCGCATCATCGACCTCGCGCGCGCGATGGCGGTCTACCTCGACGACTACAGGGCGGGATCGCTCACCGAGATCGACCAACGGGTCTACGGTCCAGGGCACTTCGGCGCACGGAACCTCGCCGTCGAGGCCGAATGTCACGACGCCGTTCTCGCCGCCCCGGCCGGTGCGGATCTCCTGAGGTCCCCTGTCGGCCGACGCCTTGAGGCCGCCTGTGATGAGTACAGCGGCCAACTGACCGCTGTCCTGCGGGTGTTCGCGGCGCGATGACGCGCGGAGACGGAGGACCCGTCCTGCCGGAACGACTTTCTTCGTTCATGTGACGACCCGGAGGAAGAGCGGTCTGCTTGGCTGGCGAGGAGCGCCGGAGGCAGACCGGCGACCTGGCTCCCGTATGAGAGCCGTACGGGAGGGGGAAGCGTGGGACCGGGACGGTACAGGAGTCGGCGCGGAGGTATGTGCGGAGATTCCGGGATGTCATCGAGTGAAGGTCGGGGGGCGGAGGCGGTGACGGGGGAGTTCGCGCGGAGCGCGACGCGGGAGCAGGCGGCGGTGTTCGGGGCGGCCTGTGCCGAGCGGGCGGCGGCGATCTTGTTCTGGGTGGTGGCCGGGGACGGGCGTACGGCGGATCTGGAGGCGTACGCAGCGGAGTTGGAGGCGCTGTGGACGCCCGGAACGCTGACGGAGGGGCGCGGGCGCATCGAGGGGATGCGGGAACTGGTCGAGGGCGACGGGGCGTCGGGGGCGCGGGCGTTCGCGTATCAGGGGGCGGTGGCGCTGCACACGGCCATGGGCGCGGAGCCGGTCCTCGGGTGCTCGTCGGTCCTGCGTGACATGGCGTTCCGGCTCGGGCGGCGCTGCGGCGCCGATCTGCTGACCGGGGAGGACGAGACACAGCGGCGGGACATCGCCGACCTGACGTCAGGGGCGGCGGACGGCGCGATCCGCGAGAGGTCACGGGAGGCGGGGCGGCGCTGGCTGGCCCTGGCGGCCGGTCAATTCGGCGGGCGGCCTGGGGAGACGGGGAGATGAGGACGACGTAAGTGGGGCACGCCGGGGCAGGCGTGATTGTGTAGGGGCAGGGGGGGCGGTGCCGTTGCGTCCCCGGACGACGACCTCCGAGGTGCGTACATGGACAGACGGATATCCCGGCGCCTCGCCTGCGCCGCGACCCTGCTCGCGGTGATCGGCGTGGCGGGGTGCAAGGACACGACGCTCGGCGCCGACCCGACGGGCAGCGCGAACCCGTCGGGAGCGGCGGGCCCCGCGGCCGGCAACGGGCGGGCGGTGAGCCCGCTGGACAACCCGGACGGGACGAAGGCCGGTCTGGCCGCGATCACCTCGGACGCCGACAAGAAGAAGGCGCGCGACCTGATCGCCAAGGTGAAGACCAAGGGCCGCGGCCCCAAGACGGGTTACTCGCGGGCGCAGTTCGGCGCCGCGTGGATGGACTCCGCGCCCTCCGTCCCCTTCGCGCACAACGGCTGCGACACGCGTAACGACCTGCTCAAGCGGGACGGCGACGACGTCCACTACAAGGGCACGTCCAAGTGCGTGATCGCGACGATGACGCTCAACGACCCGTACACCGGCCGGGTCATCAAGTGGACGAAGACCAAGGCCACCACGGTCCAGATCGACCACGTGATGCCGCTGTCGTACGACTGGCAGATGGGCGCGGCGCACTGGAGCAAGGACAAGCGGGAGTCGATCGCCAACGACCCGCTCAACCTCATCCCGGTCGACGGCCCGTCCAACGGCTCGAAGAGCGACTCGGGACCGGCATCCTGGCTGCCGCCGAACAAGCAGATCCGGTGCTCGTACGCGGTCCGGGTCGCACAGGTCTCGATCAAGTACCAACTGCCGGTGACCAGCGCGGACAAGGACACGATGCTCGCGCAGTGCGGAGGGTGACGCCGGGGGGCCGCGGTGTGATTGTCAACGGCGCGCGGCCCCGCCATACTTTGCTGGCCGCGCGCACCGCGATCACTCCGATCGCCTCTGGTGGATCGCGCCGCCCGAGCCCCCAGAGGACCCCGTGTCGAACAGCCGTCGCCTGCCCAAGCCGATGCGGTACCGCGTCATCGCGACAGTCGCCGCAGTGATCGTCGTCGGGGGCGGCGGCGCACTCGCCGTGGGCGCCACGTCCGGCGGCGGTACGGGCGGGTCGGCGGCGGCCGGCCAGGCCGCCAACCGGTCCGCCGACGCGAACGCCCCGCAGGGCGCGACGAGCACCCTCAACGCACCGAACGGCGCCAAGAACGCGGCCCCGAAGGGCTCCCCGGCCGGCACCCCGAGCGGCAGCCCCTCCGCGTCGCACGCCCCGGCCGCCGCCCAGACGGCCAAGCCCGGCAACCCGGTCGCCTCGGTCCCCGGCTCCCTGCCGTCCGTACCCCGCCAGACCCGCCGTCCGGCCGCGCCGTTCAGCGGCTTCGTCCGCACCTTCACCGGCCTCGCCTTCGACACCTGCACCGCGCCCAGCGCGAGCAAGATGGCGTCCTGGAAGAGCGGTTCGCCCTACGGCGCCGCCGCGGTCTACATCGGCGGCGCCAACCGCGGCTGCGCACAACCCCAGTTGACGTCCTCGTGGGTGACGACCGTCAGCGCGGCGGGCTGGAAGCTCATCCCGATCTACGTCGGCGCGCAGCCGCCCTGCCAGACCGGCAACAGCCCCGAACGGCTCACGGTAGCCAACGCGGCCACGCTCGGCGCGCGCGACGGCGCCGACGCGGTGACGAAGGCCGCGGCCCTCGGTATGCGCCCGGCCAGCGCGCTCTACCTCGACATGGAGCCGTACGCCGTCTCCGACACCTCGTGCAACAACGCCGTCCTCACCTACGTCCAGGCGTGGGACCGGGCGCTGCACACCGGCGGTTACCTAGCGGGCTTCTACGGCTTCAGCTCGTCCAGCGCCGCTGCCGTGGCGGCGGCCAAGGCGACCATGGACGACATGCCGGACGCCTTCTGGTACGCCAAGTACGACGGCGTCAACAGCACCACCTCCGGCTTCCCGTTCGCCGCGAATCTGTGGACCGGGCACCGGCGCGGGCACCAGTTCCTGGTCAACTCCAAGGAGACCTACGGCGGCGTCACGCTGACCGTGGACCGCGACGCCTGGGACGCCCCGGTCGCCGTCGTCTGACGGCGGGGCGGTGAGGGTGGCGGGGACAAAGGCGCCAGGGCCCACCGGGTGCGCGGCGGCCCGGCCGCGAGGCGTACTCTCCCCCGCGAGGAGAGCCGTTTGCGCCGAGTGCTGGAAATCGGCGGGCCCCGGTCCATATCCTCGTACTCGATCATCGCTTCAGTACCGCTAGGTCGTTCCCATGCCGGGAGGCACCATGGTCCGCCGCCGCACCGCCGTCTCGATCGCCGCAGCCGCGCTGCTGGCGGCATCGCCCGCCCTCACCGCGTGCGGTTCGGGACCCGCGCACCCGGGGGCCGCGGCGGTGGTCGGGGACCAGAAGATCTCGATCGCCACGCTCCAGCACGAGGTCGACCAGGTGCGCGACGCGCAGAGCAAGTCGCCGCAGGCGGCGCAGCTCATCGGGCAGAGCGGCAAGCTGCCGCAGCAGACGCTGAGCATGCTGGTGCAGAACAAGGTGATCGACAAGGCCGTGTCCGACGCCGGGCTCTCGGTCAGCACCGCCGAGGTGCAGCAGTCGCACGCGCAGGCGTTGCAGCAGTTCGGCGGCGACGAGAGCCAGTTCGAGGCGGCGCTGCTCCAGCAGTACGACATCGTGCCGTCCGGCATCGACACCTTCCTGCGGACCAACATCGCCGTCGGCAAGCTGATCCAGAGCCTCGGCTTCCAGCCCGGCAGCGACACCGGGAACGCGGCGGCCATCGCCGTCATCTCCAAGACCGCGAAGTCGCTCGGCGTGGACGTCAACCCGCGCTACGGCACCTGGGACGCCAAGAAGGCCATCGTCGGCGCCACCAACGAGCCGTGGGTCGTGACCAAGACGGCGACCCCGGCGGACCCGAGCGCGTAAGCGGACCCGGCCGCGCGGTCCGTGCAGCGGCCGCCCGCAGGGCATGTCGGTGGTCCGGGGTACGTTCGAGGGGTGAACGACGTAGACGACGCGAACGCGCCCGGGCGGCTGGTGCTGCTCACGACCAGCCACCGGGTCGCGCCGGGACAGCTCTCCTGGCCCGCCTGGCAGACGCTGCGCGAGGCCGACCTCGTGGTCTGCGCCGACCCCGAGCATCCGCAGCTCCCGTATCTGCGCGAGGCGGGGGTACGGGTCGAGCTGGCGACGCCCGGCGGGCGCGAGCTGGTGGACGCGACGGCGGGCGGCCGTACGGTCGTCTATCTGCCGCCCGGCGGCGGCGCGGGCGACCCGGCCGTCACCGACGAACTGGCCAGGCTCGGCGGCTCGGGACGGGTCGCCATGCCCGACCTGGAGCTGCTGCCCGGCTCGTACGACCTGCCCGGCGCCCGGCTGCTCGACCTCGTCCAGGTGATGGACCGGATCAGGGCCGAGTGCCCGTGGAGCAGCCTGCGGACGCACGAGGACCTGGCGAAGTACGGCATCGAGGAGATGTACGAGCTGGTCGAGGCGATCGAGGAGGGGGACCGCGCGGCGGTGCGCGAGGAGCTGGGCGACGTCCTGCTCCAGGTCGTCTTCCACGCGGCCATCGCGGAGGGCGACCCCGAGGAGCCGTTCGGCATCGACGACGTGGCCGGGGGACTGGTGGACAAGCTCGTCCACCGGCACCCGCACATCTTCGGCGACGAGGTCGCCGAGACCCCCGAGCAGGTGCGGGCGAACTGGATCCGCCTCAAGGGCGTCGAGAAGTCCCGCGACTCGGTCACCGACGGCGTGCCCCTCGCCTCGCCCGCCCTCGCCCTGGCCGCCAAGCTCGCGGGCCGAGCCCGGGAGGCCGGCCTCCCGCTCCCGGCCGACGGCACCCCGGCCGACGACACCCCCGGCCCTGGCACCCCCGCCCCCGGCGCCCCCGCCACCGACGAGACCGCCCTCGGTGACCACCTCCTCGCCGAGGCCGCCGCCGCCCAGGCCGCGGGCCTCGACCCGGAAGCCGCCCTGCGCCACGCGGCCCGCCGCTACCGCGACGCGATCCGTACGGCGGAGCGGACCCGGACCGCCGAGCCACCCCGTACGACCGAGGCGGGCTAGCCCCGATGCGCGTCGACGTGCCGCACGCGTGGCCGGCCGACGAGGCGGAGGCGCTGGCGCTCCAGGACCGGCTGCGCCCGCTGGCCGACCACCGCGGCCCCGGACCGGCCGCGCCCCGCCTGGTCGCCGGGCTCGACGTCGCCTACGCGGGCGACGGACGCGGCACCGGGGACCTCGTCGCGGCGGCCGTGGTGGTCATCGACACCGCGACGCTCGACGTGGTCGAGCGCGCCACGGCCACCGCGACCACGACCTTCCCGTACGTGCCCGGACTCTTCGCCTTCCGCGAACTGCCCGTCCTCGTCGAGGCGTTGCGCACCCTGCGGGCCACCCCCGACCTGCTGCTCTGCGACGGCCACGGCCTGTCCCACCCGCGCCGCTTCGGCCTCGCCTGCCACCTGGGCGTGCTCACCGGCCTGCCGACCGCCGGAGTCGCCAAGACCCCGTTCGTCGGCCGCTACGACCCCGACGCCCTCGCCCCGGAGCGCGGCGCGTACGCCGACCTCCTCGACGGCGGCGAAACCGTCGGCCGCGCCCTGCGCACCCGGACCGGCGTCAAGCCCGTCTACGTCTCCACCGGCCACGGCATCGACCTCGCCACCGCCTGCGCCCACACCCTGACCCTCGCCCCCGCCTACCGCCTCCCCGAAACCACCCGCCAGTCCGACCGCCTGAGCCGCGTCGCCCTGGCGTCCACAACCTCAGAGAGCCTCTGACGCCCCCGCCCCCGCCCCCGCCCCCGCCCCCCCCGCCCCCGCCCCCGCAACGGCCAGGTCCCGGTGAGCCGGGAACGCGGCCGGGCCGGATAGCGTCGGCGCATGACCGACCCCACCACCGACCCCACCGCCGACTCGCCCACCGGCCCCACCCCCGCCCCCACCGACGGCGGCCCCACCCTCTTCACGTGGGAATTCGCCACCGACCCCTACCCCGCCTACACCTGGCTGCGGGAGCACGCGCCGGTGCGGCGGACGACGTTGCCCAGCGGGGTGGAGGCGTGGCTGGTGACGCGGTACGCGGACGCGCGGGAGGCGCTGGCGGAGGGGCGGCTGAGCAAGAATCCGGTGCATCACGCGGAGTCGGCGGGGGCGAAGGGGAAGACCGGGATTCCGGGGGAGCGCAGCGCGGATCTGATGACGCATCTGCTGAACATCGATCCGCCGGACCACACGCGGCTGCGCCGCCTGGTGTCGAAGGCGTTCACCCCGCGCAGGGTCGCGGAGTTCGGGCCGCGGGTGCAGGAGCTGACGGACCGTTTCATCGACGGCTTCGCGGCGAGCGGCGAGGCGGACCTCATCCACGACTTCGCCTTCCCGCTGCCGATCTACGCGATCTGCGACCTGCTGGGCGTGCCGCCGCAGGACCAGGACGACTTCCGGGACTGGGCGGGGATGATGATCCGGCACGGCGGCGGCCCGCGCGGCGGAGTGGCGCGGTCGGTGAAGCGGATGCGCGCGTATCTGGTCGAGCTGATCCACCGTAAGAGAGAAGACCCGGGCGAGGACCTGATCTCCGGTCTGATCCGGGCGAGCGACCACGGCGAGCACCTGACCGAGAACGAGGCCGCCGCCATGGCCTTCATCCTGCTCTTCGCCGGTTTTGAGACGACTGTCAACCTCATCGGCAACGGGGTGCACACCTTGCTCCGCCACCCGGAGCAGCGCGCCCGCCTCCAGGAGTCGCTGGCCGCGGGCGAGACCGGCCTGCTGGAGACCGCGGTGGAGGAACTGCTGCGCTACGACGGCCCGGTGGAGCTGGCCACCTGGCGTTACGCGACCGGCGACCTGAGCCTCGGCGGTCAGTCGATCGCGGCGGGCGACCCCGTACTGGTGGTACTCGCGGCGGCCGATCGCGACCCCGCGCGCTTCAACGCGCCCGATACCGTCGATCTGGCCCGGCGTGACAATCCCCACCTCGGTTACGGCCACGGCATCCACTACTGCCTGGGCGCGCCGCTGGCCCGGCTGGAAGCCAGGACGGCGCTCGCGTCCCTTCTCACCCGCCTCCCCGACCTGCGGCTGGCGGCGGATCCGGCCGAATTGCGCTGGCGCGGCGGACTGATCATGCGCGGACTGCGTACGCTGCCGGTGTCGTTCACCGCCGAGGCCGCACAACAGAAGTGACGGCGCGTCACGGTCGTGATCGCGACGTGATGATCGCTACACCGACTTGTGATCCGTTGGCCAACACCGCTACGTTCTGCGGTCAACGCGAGAAGCGCGGTCGCTCGTACGGGCACGGTGCGTACGGACGGCCACCTCTCGCGGACGGCTCGCGCCAGACGCGGCGGACGTCACGGAAGCGGAAGCGGAAACAGCAGCAACAGCACCAGCAACGTCGGCGGGCTCCGGCCCGCTCCCCGCCGCCGTCACGTCACGCACCGCGCTCCGGCGCGTAAGGCTTACGAGAAAGGCGACCGCATGCTCTCGTCCGGGAACGGCCGGCACCGCCGACCGCGACAGGCCCCGGCGGCCATGGTGACCGTCGCGGCGACCGGCGCGGGGATCGCACTCCCGCTCCTCGGCGCGGGGGCCGCGCACGCCGCGGACTCCAGCACGTGGGACAAAGTCGCGATATGCGAGACCGGCGGCCTGTGGAGCGCCGACCCGAGCAACGGCTTCTACGGCGGCCTGGCGATCACCCAGGACACCTGGAACGCCTACGGCGGCCAGGCGTACGCGCCACGCCCCGACCTCGCGTCCAGGACGGAACAGATCGCCGTCGCCGAGCGGATGCTCGCCGACCTCGGGCCGAACGCCTGGCCCGGCTGCGAGGACGGTACGGGGCTGCTGGACGCCGTGACGCCGCCCGTGGCGGGCGGCACGCCCGCGGCCACCCCCACCACCCCGGCGCCGTCCGCCTCGACCCCGCCCTCCGGCGACGCCACGACCGGCGGCTCCGGCGGCACCGGGGGCTCGAACACCGACCCGTCGCTGCCGACGATCATCCCGACCGCGCCGGGGACGGACACGCCCACCGGGCCCGCCGACGGCTCGACGGTCACCCCGGTGACGCCCACGGCGCCCACCGCCCCCGTCACCCCCACGTCGCCCGGTGACGGCTCGCGGACCACTCCGGGCTCGCCCACCGCCGACGCGCCCGCGACGCCCGGCACGGGCCGCCACGCGAAGCCGTACGTGCCCACCGACGCCGAGCTGGCCGCGGCCGACCAGGCGACCCGTACGGAGCTGACCGCCGTCACGGACGCGGACGCGGGCGCGGACAGCGGTACGGACACCGGCAAGGGCTCGGACGACGGCAGCACCGGAGCCACCGGCGCCAGCGACACCGGACACAGCGCCGACGGCGGCCACGACTACACCGTCGCGTACGGCGACTCGCTCGCCGGTATCGCCTCCAGCCACCACGTCCAGGGCGGCTGGAGCGGTCTCTACGACGCCAACCGGCAGGTGATCGGCCAGGACCCGAACCTCATCAAACCGGGTCAGATCCTGACACTTGACCTCGGCTGAGGGCTCCGCGTCTTCCTGACCGTCCGTCACGGCCGCGGGGGCAAACCGGACGAACCGTACGACGTCCTCCGCGGCCCGTGTGACAAGCCTCTCGCCCGCCCCTGTGACCGCCCGCTCGCAGAGCGCTGAAACCGGCCCCTGTGACCTGCGATTCTCTGAACCCGCCCTGGGGGCGGGAGCGGTGCGCGGGCGGAACGCGGATGTTTGTCCTTTCCGGCGCCTGTGCTTAGCGTCGTCATCGCTCGCCACAGCGGGCCCCGCCGGTCAGGAACGCCGAGTCCTGCCGCCGACCGACGGGAACAGTCGACGCGAAAGCGCCGTAGGCAGGAGCGGGGGACCCAAGGTCTTTCGCCGGTCACGTTCGTACGGCACGCAGCCTGCGGAACGCACCGGCTCGGGGTTAAGCACGGAATCCGCGGTCGCGGATCCGGCCGGGCAACTCACGCCCGAACCCGACAGCTCACCTCGCAGGCGTCGGTGAGGACACGAACCATGGCTAAGCACCGCCGTACGTCCAAGCTCGTCCGCATCGCCGCGCTCGCCGGTGTCACCGGCACCGCGATCGCCGTACCGCTCCTCGGAGCCACCTCCGCCTCCGCCGCCTCCGTCTCCACGTGGGACGCCGTCGCCCAGTGCGAGTCCGGCGGCAACTGGTCCATCAACACCGGCAACGGCTACTACGGTGGCCTCCAGTTCTCGCAGTCGAGCTGGGAGGCCGCGGGCGGCACCCAGTACGCCGCGCGCGCCGACCTGGCCACCAAGGACCAGCAGATCGCCACCGCCGAGAAGCTGCTCGCCATGCAGGGCCCGGGTGCCTGGGCCTGCGCCGGCGCCGGCAACCTGACCTCGGGCGGCTCCGCGGCGAACGTCGACACCTCGTCGCCGTCGTCGTCCTCCTCCTCGTCGTCGTCTTCCAGCTCTTCCAGCTCCTCCGGCTCCAGCAGCTCAGACTCCTCGAACACCGGCTCCTCCGACAGCTCCTCGCAGCCGTCGCAGCAGCAGAGCACCCCGGCCCCGGCCGAGACCTCCGCGCCGGTCACCCACCACAAGAGCCACGGCAAGGGCAACGGCGAGTACACCGTCGTCTCCGGCGACTCGCTCTCCAAGATCGCCACCGCGCACCACGTCTCCGGCGGCTGGCAGCACCTGTTCGACCTGAACAAGGACATCGTGCAGGACGCCAACCTGATCTACCCGGGCCAGCACCTGCACCTGGGCTGAGGCCACGGGATGTGATCCCCGGCCGGGCACGTACTCTCCCCCGAGCGTGCCCGGCCGGGGCCTTTTTCCGTCTCAGGGTCCGGGCTCGGTACCGGGCGCGACACCGAAGACGGTTAGGCTCAGGTCGAAAAAGACAGAGACATCTCAGAAGGACTGAAGGAGACACTCGTGCCGTCCATCGACGTCGTCGTAGCCCGGGAAATCCTCGACTCGCGAGGCAACCCCACCGTCGAGGTCGAGGTCGGCCTCGACGACGGCAGCACCGGCCGCGCGGCGGTCCCGTCCGGCGCCTCCACCGGCGCATTCGAGGCCCTCGAACTCCGCGACGGCGACAAGAACCGCTACCAGGGCAAGGGCGTCGAAAAGGCCGTCCTCGCCGTCATCGAGCAGATCGGCCCGGAGCTGGTCGGCTACGACGCCACCGAGCAGCGGCTGATCGACCAGGCGATGTTCGACCTGGACGCCACGCCCGACAAGTCCTCGCTCGGCGCCAACGCGATCCTCGGCGTCTCGCTCGCCGTGGCGCACGCCGCCTCCGAGGCGTCCGACCTGCCGCTCTTCCGCTACCTGGGCGGCCCGAACGCGCATGTGCTGCCCGTGCCGATGATGAACATCCTCAACGGCGGCTCGCACGCGGACTCCAACGTCGACATCCAGGAGTTCATGATCGCCCCCGTCGGCGCGGAGTCCTTCTCCGAGGCGCTGCGCTGGGGCGCCGAGGTCTACCACACGCTCAAGGGCGTGCTGAAGACCAAGGGCCTGTCCACCGGCCTCGGCGACGAGGGCGGTTTCGCGCCGAATCTCGGCTCGAACCGCGAGGCGCTCGACCTGATCATCGAGGCCATCAAGCAGGCCGGGTACGCGCCCGGCCAGGACATCGCGCTCGCGCTGGACGTCGCCGCCTCCGAGTTCTACAAGGACGGCAAGTACCAGTTCGAGGGCAAGGAGCGCTCGGCCGCCGAGATGACCGAGTACTACGAGGACCTGGTCGCCTCCTACCCGCTGGTCTCCATCGAGGACCCGCTGTTCGAGGACGACTGGGCGGGCTGGAAGGTCCTCACCGAGAAGCTCGGCAGCAAGGTGCAGATCGTCGGCGACGACCTGTTCGTCACCAACCCCGAGCGCCTGCAGAAGGGCATCGACAACGACACGGCGAACGCGCTGCTGGTGAAGGTCAACCAGATCGGCTCGCTCACCGAGACGCTGGACGCCGTCGAGCTGGCCCAGCGCAACGGCTACAAGTGCATGATGTCGCACCGCTCCGGCGAGACCGAGGACGTCACCATCGCCGACCTGGCCGTCGCCACCAACTGCGGCCAGATCAAGACCGGCGCCCCGGCCCGCTCCGAGCGCGTCGCCAAGTACAACCAGCTCTTGCGGATCGAGGAGATCCTGGACGACGCCGCCGTGTACGCGGGTCGCTCGGCGTTCCCCCGCTTCAAGCACTGAGCCGTCCGTTTCCGGGCCCCGGCCTCCGTACGTCCCCGCACCCGGTCCCGTACCGTGGGCGGGGACGTACTGGCGTGCGCGCCCGTACGGCAGCGTGTGGACGCGACGGCGTGCGAGGACGGCGAGGGGAGACACGGCGTGGGGGCGGATCGGTTCTCCACCTCGGCCCGGCTGAAGGCCATCGGCCAGGAGGCGCAGGCCCGGGTGTACCGGGCGGCGGCCAAGCGGCGCCCGCCGCGGCGCAACAAGCTCACCGGCCGCGCGGCGCTGCTCGCCCTGGTGCTGTGCGCCCTGGTCGTGGCGCTCGCCTACCCGACACGGCAGTACATCGCCCAGCGCTCCGACATCGCCGACCAGCGCCGCGAGGCCCAGAAGGCCCGCCAGCGGGTCGAGGAGCTCCGCGAGGAGAAGGCGCGCTGGCAGGACCCGCAGTACGTACGGACGCAGGCCCGCGAGCACCTGCACTTCGTCCTGCCCGGCGAGACCGGCTACAACGTGGCGGCGCCGGCCCCGACCGGGGACGCCGCCGCCGACCACCGGACGACGAACGAGGCCGCCGCACACCGCCCCTGGTACGACAATCTGTGGGACAGCCTCGACCACGCCGACGCCGCCGCCGCGCCCCGGCACTGACCCCTCGCTTCCCGCGTACCGCCCCCGACCTAGAACGGCCCATGACGAAGCACCCCGAGCCCACCGCCCCCACCCCGCCCACCGACGCGGACGTCGCCGCGTTCACGGCGCAGCTCGGCCGCCCGCCGCGCGGCCTGCGCGCGATCGCGCACCGCTGCCCCTGCGGCAACCCGGACGTGGTCGAGACCCAGCCCCGGCTGGAGGACGGCACGCCCTTCCCGACGCTGTACTACCTGACCTGTCCGCGCGCCGCGTCCGCGATCGGCACGCTGGAGGCCGACGGCGTGATGAAGACGATGACCGCCCGGCTCGCCGAGGACGAGGAACTGGCCGCGGCCTACCGCGCGGCCCACGAGGACTACATCGCGCGGCGCGACGCCATCGAGGTCCTGGAGGGCTTTCCCAGCGCGGGCGGCATGCCGGACCGCGTCAAGTGCCTGCACGTGCTCGTCGGCCACTCCCTGGCCGCGGGCCCCGGCGTGAACCCGCTCGGCGACGAGGCCATCGCCATGCTGCCCGAGTGGTGGGCGAAGGGCCCGTGCGTCGCCCCCGCGACGGAGACCGTAACCGGGACCGGGACCGGGACCGGAACCGCGACGGGGACCGGGACCGGGACCGCCCCCGAGACGGAGGAGTCCGCGTGACGACCGGTACGGCGACCGACGGGCCGCGGGGCACGACCGTCCGCGTGGCGGCCGTCGACTGCGGGACGAATTCGATCCGGCTGCTCGTCGCCGACGTCGACCCCGCGACCGGCGCGCTGACCGACCTCGACCGCAGGATGCGGATCGTCCGGCTCGGCCAGGGCGTGGACCGCACGGGGCGGCTGGCCCCCGAGGCGCTGGAGCGGACCTTCGCGGCCTGCCGCGAGTACGCGGAGGTGATCGCGGAGCACGGCGTTAGCGCGGACCGCGTCCGCTTCGTGGCGACCTCCGCGTCCCGCGACGCGGAGAACCGGGACGACTTCGTACGCGGAGTCGTCTCCCTCCTCGGCGTCGAGCCCGAGGTGATCAGCGGCGACCAGGAGGCCGCCTACTCCTTCACCGGCGCCACCCGCGGCCTGACCGGTGCCGAGGCCCTGGACACGCCGTATCTGGTGGTCGACATCGGCGGCGGCTCCACCGAGTTCGTCCTCGGCGACGGCACGGTCACCGCCGCCCGCTCGGTCGACATCGGCTGCGTCCGTCTGACCGAACGGCACCTGGTGGCGGACGGCGCGGTCGTCGACCCGCCGACCGGCGACCGGGTGGCCGCGATCCGCGCCGACATCGACGCCGCCCTGGACGAGGCGGCCCGCGCCGTCCCCCTCGACCGGGCCCGTACGCTCGTGGGTCTGGCCGGGTCGGTCACCACCGTCGCGGGCATCGCGCTCGGCCTGGCCGCGTACGACTCCGCCGCGATCCACCACTCCCGTATCACCGTCGAGCAGGTCGCGGAGATCACCGCCCGGCTGCTGGCCGCCACCCACGCCGAGCGCGCCGCGATCCCCGTGATGCACGAGGGCCGCGTGGACGTGATCGGCGCGGGCGCGCTGGTGCTGCTGCGGATCATGGAGCGCACGGGCGCGAAGGAGGTCGTGGTCAGCGAACACGACATCCTCGACGGGATCGCGTACGCCGTGGCGGAGTCGGCGGGCCGGGACAGGCCCTAGCCGTCTCTGCGGAACAGGGCCGTCCAGAGGAAGGGCTCCCCGAAGTGCGGGGAGTCCTTCGGCTCGGCGCGCATGCGGCGCAGTTCGACCTCGGTCAGGCCGGAGAAGATCCAGCGCAGCGACTCGGGGGTGTAGCCGAGGCCGCCGTGCAGCCGCGCGTCCCGGTAGAAGTCCGAGTCGGGCAGTTCCGAGCCCATCGCCCCCGCGGCGAAGCAGGTGAGCGCGAGATGGCCGCCGGGGGCGAGCACGCGGTCGAGCAGTGCCAGGTAGCTGATCCTGCGGTGCGGCGGCAGATGGTGGAAGCAGCCGGAGTCGCAGACCAGGTCGTACGGCCCGCTCAACGCGCCCGTGCCCGCGCCCATGCCGTCGCCGTCATCGCCCTCGCTCAGCGCGAAGGCGTCCCCTTCGTGGAAGCGGATTCCCTCCACCCCGGCCGCGCGCGCCCGCTCCCGCGCCCATCGCACGGCGGCCGGTGACAGGTCGACGGCGTCCACCTCGAAGCCGCGCCGCGCCAGCAGCACCGCGTTGCGCCCCGGCCCGCACCCCAGGTCCAACGCCCGTCCCGGCCGCACCACCTCCCGGTCCAGGCAGGACACCAGGTTCTCGTCCGGCTTGTCCACGAAGAACGGCACTCCGCGTTCCCGGTCCCCGTAGAACCCGTCCCACCACCCGGCGGCCCCTGCCGTCCACCGGTCCGCGTCCCCGGCGAACAGCCCGTCCAGCAGCCTCAGTACGTCCTCCACCGACCTGATGTCCCGCTCCACGCCAGCCCCCTCTTCTCCGGTCTTCTCCGGCGTTTCCGACAGGGAGAACGCTAGGCCCATCGGGCATGAAAGCCCAGGTCAGAGCCTTTGTGGCGACCCCTTCACGCGCCGCCTGCGGGCCTGGCCCGACCCGGCTGGGGGAGTCCGCCGGGGGGCCGCCCGCACGTCCCCGGCGGCACCGCGGAAGCCCGGCGAAGGGCCTCCCGGGGCGAGCGCCGGCACACTTTCTCAGCTGAATTCCGTCCGCGCGGCTGCCGCCGCCGTCTCGATGACCGTCACGATGTCCTTCCCCTTCTTCTCTGTGTACGTGACGAGTTGAGCCGGAGCGCGGACACCGCCTCCAGCACGCGGGAAGATGCTGGACAGTGTTGGACAGGGTTGGACGGGGTTGGACGGGGTCGGGCAGGGCTGGACAGGGTTGGGCAGACCGGAACGGCGGGGCATGGATCAGTCGGAGGACCTGTCGGCGGCGGCCGACTTCGCGGTGTGGCTGGCACGATTACGGGCCCACGCGGGCGACCCGTCGCTGGCCGTCCTGGCCCGGCTGACCGGCGCCGTACCGCGCGGCCGCCCCGTACCCAAGTCCACGCTGGGCCGGGCGTTGCAGGGCGAGAGCCTGCCCTCGGTTGACGACGCCGTCTCGATCGCGGTGGCCTGCGTCCTCCACGAGGGCGGCGGCCGGGAGCGCGCGGAGGCCGTCCGGCGCGAGTGCCGCGAGCGGTGGGTGCGGGCCAAGTCGGCCGAGCGGGAAGCGACGTTGACGGCGAAGGCCGCGGCGGACGGGGAACCGGCGCCGTCGGCCGCGGCCGTACGCACCGCGGCCGAGCAGGCGTTCCTCGCCAAGTACCACCCGTGCGTGGAGACGTTGCTGGACACGATGGAGCTGTTCGGTGTGACACTGCGCCGTTCGGACTTCCGCTACCGGATGAGCACGTCGTACATCAGCCTCACCGTCCAGGGCGAGGGCAGCGCCCAGCGCGTGCAGGAGGCGATCCACGCCGCCAAGCGGGTGCTGATCAGGGGAGACGCCGGTTCCGGCAAGACCACGCTGCTCAAGTGGCTTGCCGTGGGGGCCATTCGGGGCGATCTGCCGGAGCCGATGGGCCGGTGGAACGGCGCGACGCCGTTCTTCCTCCCGCTGCGGCACTTCGCCGAACGGCCGCTGCCCGCCCCCGAGGACTTCCTGACCTACGCGGCCAGGACGCTCGCCGACGTCGCGCCGGACGGCTTCGTCCGGGACGCGCTGGACTCCGCGCACAGCCTGGTGCTGATCGACGGCGTGGACGAACTGCCCGCGAGCCGCCGCGACGAAGTCCGCGACTGGCTGCGCGAGTTGACCAGCGGATACCCGGACTGCCGGTATGTCGTCACCTCGCGGCAGGCGGCGGTGACCGAACGCTGGCTCGCCCCGATGGGCTTCGCCTCCTTCGAACTGGCCCCGATGAGTCCGTCGGACCAGAACCAGTTCATCGAGCACTGGCACACCACCATGCGTTCCACCGCCGAGGACGCGGAGGAACGGGCGCGCCTGACGACGTACGAGCACGCTCTCGTGCGCAGCCTGTCCGAGCGGCGCGAGCTGCGCAGACTCGGCGGGAACCCGCTGCTGTGCGCCCTGCTCTGCGCGCTGCACTGGGACCGGGACATGCAGCTTCCCGACGACCGGGTCAAGGTGTACGACGCGGCGCTGGAGATGCTGCTGGTCCGCCGCGACCAGCAGCGGAACATCGCGGTGGAGGGCCCGCGGCTGCGCAGCGGAGTCCAGGAGATGCTGCTGCGCAGGCTCGCGTACTGGATGATCCGCAACGACCTGACCGAGATCTCCTTCGCCCAGCTCACCGGGCGGGTGGCCGCGTACCTCGCGGACTCGGCGCAGTACCCCGAGGAATCCGCCGCCGTGGCCCGCCAACTGCTGGAGCGGTCGGGGCTGTTGCGCGCCCCGGCGCACGACTCGGTGGACTTCGTGCACCGCACCTTCCAGGAGTACCTGGCGGCGGACCAGCTGCTCAACGACGGCGATCTGGCCCTGCTGATCAAGCACGCGCACGAGGACCAGTGGCAGGACGTCGTGGTGATGGTGTCCGGGCGGGCGCGGGACTCCGAGCGCGATCACCTGATCAAGTCCCTGTTGAAACGGGCCCGTCGGGACAAGGCCCACCGGCTGCGGCTGACCGTTCTCGCCGTGGACTGCGTCGGCGACGGCACCGCGATCGACCCGCGCGTCGTCGACGAGGCGAGACGGCGGGCGGCGGAGCTGATCCCCCCGCAGAATCCGGCGCAGGCCGCGGCGCTGGCGAACCTCGGCGAGGTGGTGCTCGATCAGATGCCCGGCCCCCGGCCCGAGTTGGCGCCCGGCGTGGTGCGGGCGATCCTGGAGACCTGCCGCCTGGTCGGCGGGCCCTCCGCCATGCGGCTGCTGGCCCGTTTCGCCGCGGTCCCCGACCTGGAGACCGAGCGGCGGCTGGTCGGCATGTGGCCCGACTTCGACACGGCGGAGTTCGCCCATGTCGTGCTCTCCGAACTGTCCTGGCTCGGGCCCCTGACGGTGGGGCCGCACGAGTTGCCCCATCTCCACCGGCTGACCGGCGTCACGGACCTCACGGTCGACGGCGCCGCCGACAGCTACGCGGTCGTCCGGCGGCTGCGGAATCTGCGCTCACTGCGTCTGGTCGACCCCGAGCCGGGCCTGTCCGGCCTCGAGTTGCCCCCCGCCCTGCTGGTGCTGTCGCTCGACGGTTCCGTCCGGCACGACCGGTTCCCGGCGCCGACGGCGCCGGGCGTCCAGGAGCTGTGGTTCGACGACTGCGCCTGTCCCGACTGCGGCCTGAGCGCGTGGCGCATGGCGGGGCTGTGGCCCGCCGAAGCGCGGCGCGCGGTATGGCTGCTGTCGGTGCGGGCCGCCCCGGCCACGCTCGATCCGCGGCTGCTGGCGGAGCGCTTTCCGGGGCTGTCCGTCCTCGCGGTCAGGTCCGACATGGTGTTCGGTGTCGGCGAGGTCGCGGACTACCTCAAACGGCTCCGCGAGTGCTTCCCCGCGCTGACCGAATTCCGGCTCTACTCCCACGGCGACGACGGGCTCGACCAGCAGCTTCAGGAGGCCGGCTTCCTGCACTGGACCCATACGATGGAGGCCGCGCCGGGGACCCGGACGACCCACGTCTTCACCCGCACGGGGGCCGGATGACCCGGCCGGAGGACCCTCCTCCGGAAAAGCTTTGTGAAACTCTTCACATGAAGTTCCCGCCCCGCGGCCCAAATTTTCCAAGGTGACCGCGTGTCAAACCCCCTGAATCCTTGGCGGGAGAGTGTTTCGGCGGTGTGACGGGCGTCGGAACGACGGATGAGCGGTGATCGATCAGCGCTGCTCAGAGGCGGTGGCCGGAGCGGGCGGTGCGGAGGAGTCCGCGCAGGTCAGATAGGCCCTGGTCATGAAGCCGGGCAGGATAGCACAGGGTGTCCAGTACCTTGTGAAGGGGCTCACGAGCACCCCCCTGGGACGTGCTGAATACTTGTCGCCATGAGCACCACGGAGCGTCCACGGATCCTCGTAGTAGGCGGCGGTTACGTCGGCCTGTACGCGGCGCGTCGCATCATGAAGAAGATGCGGTACGGCGAGGCGACCGTCACAGTCGTCGACCCGCGCTCGTACATGACGTACCAGCCCTTCCTTCCTGAGACTGCCGCCGGCAGCATCTCCCCGCGGCATGTCGTCGTCCCGCTGCGACGCGTCCTGCCCGGGGCCGAGGTGCTCACCGGCCGGGTCGTCGACATCGACCAGGACCGCAAGGTCGCCTCGGTCGAGCCGCTCGTGGGCGAGTCCTACGAGCTGCCGTTCGACTACCTGATCATCGCGCTCGGCGCGGTCTCCCGTACCTTCCCGATTCCCGGCCTGGCCGAGAACGGTATCGGGATGAAGGGCGTGGAGGAGGCGATCGGCCTGCGCAACCACGTCCTGGAGCAGCTCGACAAGGCCGACTCCACGACCGACGAGGACATCCGCCGCAAGGCGCTGACCTTCGTGTTCGTCGGCGGCGGCTTCGCGGGTGCGGAGACCATCGGCGAGGTCGAGGACATGGCCCGCGACGCGGCCAAGTACTACCCGAACGTGAAGCGCGAGGACATGCGCTTCATCCTGGTGGACGCGGCGGACAAGATCCTCCCCGAGGTCGGCCCGCAGCTCGGCACGTGGGGCCTGGAGCACCTGCGCGAGCGCGGCATCGAGGTCTACCTCAGCACGTCGATGAAGTCCTGCGTCGACAAGCACGTGGTGCTCGCCAACGGCCTGGAGGTCGACGCCTCCACCATCGTGTGGACGGCCGGTGTGAAGCCCAACCCGGCGCTCGCCCGCTTCGGTCTGCCGCTGGGCCCGCGCGGTCACGTGGACACCGCCCCCACCCTCCAGGTGCAGGGCAGCGACTACATCTGGGCCGCGGGCGACAACGCCCAGATCCCCGACCTCGCCGCGGGCGAGGGCGCCTGGTGCCCGCCGAACGCCCAGCACGCGCTCCGCCAGGCGAAGGTGCTCGGCGACAACGTGGTCTCCGGAATGCGCGGCTTCCCGCAGCAGGAGTACAAGCACGCGAACAAGGGCGCCGTCGCCGGTCTCGGCCTGCACAAGGGCGTCGCGATGATCGTCTTCGGCAAGGCCAAGATCAAGGTCAAGGGCCGGCTGGCCTGGTACATGCACCGTGGCTACCACGGCATGGCCGTGCCGACCTGGAACCGCAAGATCCGGGTCTTCGCCGACTGGACGCTCGGCATGTTCCTCAAGCGCGAGGTCGTCTCGCTCGGCGCGATCGAGAACCCGCGCGAGGAGTTCTACGAGGCCGCCCGCCCCGCTCCGGTTCCGGCCGCGGCGGTGCCGGCTCCCGCCGAGAAGACGGCGGAACCCGCCAAGGCGTCCTGACGCGCCGCGGCGCGCGCGCCGCACCCGCTGCACCGTCCGAAGGGCGCCCGCCATCCGTGGTGCGGGCGCCCTTCGGCGTACCCGGCGCCGTTTCCGGGACCTGCCCGCGCGGCCTGCCCCCGAGCCGCCGGACGTCCCGCCGAGAGCCGGTCGGGCGGCGCCTCGCCGCCCGTCCCGCGCACTCGCGCGGCGTCCTCCGCTTCCGCCGCGCGGCGCCCGCGCCGCCGCCGGTGAGCGGCCCGGAAAAAATGCATGTATCCGCAACGTAGATTCGTCAGCGGAGACTGTCTTTCAGTCGTACGCTCGGAAGCATGGCTGACGCGGCTCACAGAATCGTCGAACTCGCCGACCACGCCCTCTCGACTCCGTTCCCGTTGCGCGTGCGCGCCTGGGACGGCAGCGAGGCCGGGCCGCCCGGCGCCCCCGTCCTCGTCATCCGGCGCCGCCGCGCGCTGCGCCGACTGCTGTGGAAGCCCGGCGAGCTGGGCCTGGCCCGCGCCTATGTCTCCGGCGACCTCGATGTCGACGGCGACTTCTACGAGGCGCTCGGCCTGCTGTCCGGGCTGTTCTGGGAGCGCGAGGAAGGGCCCGCGCAGAGTACGGCCGCCGCCGTGCGCCGTACCGCGGGCGTCCTGCGCGACCCGGCGAACTACCGCGTCGCCCGCGCGGCCCTCGCGCTGGCCGGGCCCGGGCTGCCGCCCCCGCCGCCGCCCGAGGAGGTCCGCCGCCGTACCGGCATCGCCCACAGCAGGCCCCGCGACAAGGCGGCCATCGCCCACCACTACGACGTGGGCAACGACTTCTACTCGCTGGTCCTCGGCCCCTCGATGGTCTACTCCTGCGCGGTGTGGGAGGGCGAGAAGACCACGCTGGAGGAGGCGCAGTCCGCCAAACTCGACCTGGTCTGCCGCAAGCTGGGCCTTCGGCCGGGGATGCGGCTGCTGGACGTCGGCTGCGGCTGGGGGTCGATGGTGCTGCACGCCGTCGAGCACTACGGCGTCCACGCGACCGGCGTCACGCTCTCCACCGAGCAGGCCGCCTTCGCCCGCAAGCGGATCGCCGAGGCCGGGCTCACCGACCGTATCGACATCCGCGTCCAGGACTACCGGGACGTCAAGGACGGCCCCTACGACGCGATCTCGTCCATCGGCATGGCCGAGCACGTCGGCAGCGAGCGCTACCGCGAGTACGCTCAGGCGCTGTACGGACTGCTGCGGCCGGGCGGGCGGCTGCTCAACCACCAGATCGCGCGCCGCCCGCTGCGCGACGAGGAGTCGTACCGCATCGACGAGTTCATCGACCGGTACGTCTTCCCCGACGGGGAGCTGGCGCCGGTCGGGTCGACGGTGGCCCGGCTGGAGGAGGCCGGGTTCGAGGTGCGGGACGTCGAGGCGCTGCGCGAGCACTACGGGCGCACGCTGCGCGCCTGGGTGCGCAATCTGGAGGACGCCTGGGGCGCCGCCGCGCGGGCCACGTCGGCCGGGCGCGCCCGGGTCTGGCGGCTCTACATGGCGGCCTCCGCGCTGGCCTTCGAGCGCAACCGGATCGGGGTCAACCAGGTCCTCGCGGTGCGCACCGCCCCCGACGGCGACCCCGGCATGCCCGCGACCCGCACGGCGTGGCTGAGCTGAGCCCGGTTGCGTTGAGTCCGGTTGGGTTTGGGTGGTGCTGAGGTGAGTTGAGCGGGCCCGGCTGAGCGCGGAGGGCGAGATCCGGTCGCGGAGAGCGATTTCGCGTCACTTGTGCGTGGCGACTGATACTGCTGTGAACGGTGCCTGTTCAGCCCAAGAACCCTGGAACTCGTACTAACACCCCGTCAGTAACCCCTAAAATAAGACAACATGGCCGGTTGGGCGCCCTGTTCGGGATCTCCAACCCCGATACGCTTTTCACTGCGCCTCGCCGGCCCGGATGGTGGAACGCAGACACGGCGAGCTTAAACCTCGCTGCCCCTCGGGGGCGTGCCGGTTCAAGTCCGGCTCCGGGCACCACCGCCCTCACCGGCGGTGACCCCGCTCCACCCAGAGGACCGCCCGGTGGGCACCGTGCCAGCACGGTGCCCCCACGCCCCCCGGAGCCGACGGGCGCTGCCCCCCCCGCGTGAGGCGGGCCTCAGCGGATGCGGCCGCGGCGGCCGGTGACGGCCAGGGCTATGGCGATGACTATGGCGGCGATGACCGCGGCGACGATCAGGATGTGCAGCATGCGGGCCCCCATGGTGTGAGCTGGTGTACACGTCATGCCCGGGAAGGCCGGTGCGTACCCCGGTCGCGGGCAGCCGGTCGGCAGCCGTACGACCCGACCGGTGCGAGGTCCGCACCCCGCGCCGGGGTGCCGGAGGGCAGATGGAGCCGCCGGGGTGCCGGGGCGTCGGGGTGTCGGGGTGCCTCGTTCCGGGGTTACGGGTGCGGGGAGGTACGCGGGCGGGCCGCCGAGGCCACCGTTGCCGCCGCCTCGCGCTCGCTCAGCCCGGTGTGCACCGCCGCCGTCACCAGCGCCGGTGCCAGCGCTTCGCCGAGACCGGCGTCGTACGCCCGGCACGCGGCCCAGAACAACCGGCCGTTGCGCTCTCCTTCGTGTGAATCCAGGACGAAGCGGACGAGCGCGGCGGCACGTTTCTCCGCGGGGTGGCGCGGCGCGGAGGCATCGCGGGGCGGCGCGACCGGCGGTGGCGGCGCGGCGAGCAGCAGCAGCGCGGACGGCGCGGGCGCCAGCGGATGGCCCGCGGTGCCCGGCGCCAGCAGATAGCGGCCCGCGACCGTACGCGAGCCGGGGCCGACCACGTAACCGCCCTCGCCGCGCACGTCGATGCCCGGCGCCAGGCGGCCCGCCGAGTTGGGGACCTGCGTCGGCGCGGTCAGCCACAGGTGGCGTCCGCCGCTGGGGGTGAGCACCGTGACCGTGTCGGGCACGGCGAAGCCGTGGGCGGCGGCCAGGGCGGTGAGCGCCGCGACGCCGTCGGCGCCGTGCTTGACGTCGAGGTCGAGGCCGATCAGATGGTGCGGCGCCCGGCCGCAGGCGATCCCGTACCCCGTCGCCCAGGGCGCGGCGGCGAACAGGGAGCGAATCCGGGCCGGGTCGGTGCTCGCGTCGTACACACCGTGTCCCGGACGCCCGCACGCGCCCCGGCAGTCACTCGTACGGGGCTCGTCGCGGTGCGGTGAGCGGATGGCGGGCAGTTTGGTCCGGGACAGCGGGATCACCGGCAGGCCGCGCGCCGCGGTGAGCAGGGCGGCGTGCAGCGCGCGGGTGTGGTCGGGGCGTGGCATGGCCTGCTCCCTGACGTTCGAACGTGTGTTCGTCTGCACCCTCAAGTAATACCGCGCGCGGCGCCCACCGTCCACTGCGCGAGCCGGTGTGGCGGTGCGTTCCGCGTCACGCCCGTGACACCCCGGTGACCGTGTTCGACACGCGCGGGTACTACGGTCGGGCGCGGACAGGTCGTAGCTGTCCGAGTCCGGCCCCAGGCGGGCCGACGCCGCGACGGAGGGGCGGGAGAGATGGACGAACTGCACGCGGGGGACGCCGAGTTGTGCGCGGGCGGCGGTGACGAACGGCTGGCGGCCGAGGGCGAGACGGCACTGGCCCGGCTGATCATGGACGGCGGCGACCTGCCGCACGCGGCGAGCCATCTGGGCAACGCCGTCGCCATCGACCCGCTGCTCCCCGAGACCCACGAGGCGCTCACCGAACTCGCCACCCGCGCGGGCGGCCCGCGCGCCGCGCTCGACCTCTTCCCGCTCGACCACCCCTACATCGGCGCCGTCGTCTGCCGGGCGCACCTCCAGGCCGCCTGCGGCGAGTGGGCCGAGGCGGTCGGCCTGATCGCCGCCGCCGTACGCGCCGAGTACGACCGGCCGTGGTCGCACGTCGCCTGGCTCACCCAGGACCGGCTGCCCGAACTGCTGCCGCCGCAGGTCATGACGCAGGCGCTGGCCCGCGCGGTCGGCGGCGCGCTGCCCGACCCCGTGCCCGAGCACGCCCGCGACGCGCTGCGGCCCTTCTACGACCTGACCCGCGCGGTGGTCGAACGCCACCCGGACGAGGCGCAGCTCGCCGCCATCGGCTCGGGACTCGCCCGCCGCTTCGAGGACCACGACCGCGCCATCGCCTGGGCCCGGCAGGCGGGCCGGGTCCAGCCGGGACACGTGCCCAGCGTCATGCTCGGCTACGCGCTGCGCGCCGCGGGCCGCCCCGACGAGGCGCTGCGGGTCTGGGAGGAGGAGATGGCCAGGGACGACTCCGACCTCTCCTTGATGGTCGACATCGCCGAGCTGTACGCGGTCACCGGCCGCGCCGAGCAGGGCCTGGCGTGGGCCGAGCGGGCCGTCACCGCGGACCCGCGGCACCCGCAGGCCGCCCCGGCCGTGCACGGCGTCCGCTACGCCGCCGACGGCGACCCGGCCCATCTCGTCGCCCTCACCGACCACCTGCGCGAGCACCCCGACCACCCCTACGCGGGCACCGTCCTGGCCCGGCACAGCGAGTGGCAGCCGTGGCTCGGCGTGGTCGACAGCGCCACCGAGGCGACCGTCAACGTCCTGCACCAGATCCTGGAGAGCCCCGACGCGCAGGCGATCCGGTCCGGCGGCGGCGCGAAGCTGTCCGCCTCCGCGGTCGAACCGCCGAGCGCCGCCCTCGCCTTCGCCCTCGCGCTGCCCGGCGGCACGCTCGTCAACGACGCGGCGGGCGACCCCGACCCCCGGCAGCCGACCGCCGAGGTCGCCGTCCGGATCTGGCGGTACGAGGGCCTGGCCGCGCTGCCCGCCGTCGCGCCGCCGTCGCCCGAGGCCGCGGGGCTGGTCCAGGACACCGCCTCGGTGAGCTGGCCGCACCTGCCCGCCGCGTACGACCACGCGGTGCGGCTGGCCGGGCTCGGCCTCGACGACCTGCTCGGCGTCCTCGCCCACCCGCCGCAGCCGCCGGACGACGACCAGGGCCGCTTCCTGCGCGACCACCGCCCCGAGCTGTGGATTCGCGCCGTGCAGACCTTCGCCTGCCTGGGCGTGGCCCACCACCGGGCCGACGAGCCGTGGGAGGACTCCCGGCGCCGCGCGGTCCTGCTCGACCTGCTGCACGGCCCCGAGGACTGGGTCAACGAGACGGCGGCCTTCGCCATGGTGGCCACCGCCTGGGGCGACCCGGCCGTCCGCGCCGACGTCGGCCTGCGCCTGACCGAACGGATGCTGGACGCGGCGAAGGCGTACCAGACCCGCGAGGTGACCGTCCTCGGCTCGCTGTGCCGCCTGGTGCTGCTCTGCCCCTGGCTGGACGACACCTATACGAGCCTCGCCCGTGACCTGCTGGCCGCCGTCCGCCGCTCGGACGCACACGCCGAGCAAGGCGAACGAGCCGAACGAGCCGAACACAGTGAACAGGGCGAGCAAGGCGAACAAGCGGAAGCCGTGCGGGAAACGGCCGCGGAAACCGCCGCCGCGGGTCCGCCCCGCCGCGGACTCTTCCGGCGCCGACGTGACTGAGGGTCCGTCCTGGGGGAAGATCCTCCTCCAGGCGTAGCTCGGCTTTTTGCCAAGCCATTACTCTTGACGCAAGCGGAGCCGCAGCACGCGGTCTTGGAGGAGTGAAATGAGGAGCAGCAACCCGGTCTTCTCCCGGCGGGGATTCACCCGCGGGGACTCGTACGCCGGATTCGGTGCGCAGGGCGCCCAGGGTGCCCGGCAGCAGGGCGGAAACCCTTACGGGCAGCCAGCGGGGAACCCGTATGCCGCCCAGCCCCAACAGGGTGGGAACCCGTACGCGGCCGACGGGCAGCCCCTCACCCCCGAGCAGATGGAGGAGATGTACGCCGGTCCCGCCGCGGGTCCGGCGCAGACCGGCCGGATGACGATCGACGACGTCGTCATGCGGACCGCGATGACGCTCGGCGTGGTCGTGCTCGGCGCGATCCTCGGCTGGTTCGCGCTGCCCGACAGCTACGGCCTGGCCATCGGCGCGGCGCTGATCGCGTTCGTGCTGGCGATGGTCCAGTCGTTCAAGCGCACCCCGATGCCGGCCCTGATCCTGGGGTACGCGATCTTCGAGGGCGTCTTCCTCGGCGTCATCAGCAACATGTACAACGAGCGGTGGCAGGGCGCGCCCGTCCAGGCCGTGCTCGGCACCATGGCGGTCTTCGCGGGCATGCTGTTCGCGTACAAGACCCGGCTGATCCGGGTCACCGCCCGCTACGCGCGGATCGGCATGGCCATCGCGGTCGGCTTCCTGCTGGCGATGGTGGTCAACCTGCTGTTCTACGCCTTCGGCAGCGGCAACGGCCTGGGCCTGACCACCGGCCCGCTGGGCATCGTCTTCTGCCTGCTGGGCATCGGCCTCGGCGCCTTCTTCCTCTCCCTGGACTTCAAGCAGGTCGAGGACGGCATCCGCTTCGGCGCCCCGCAGAACGAGTCGTGGTTCGCGGCCTTCGGCCTGACCGTCTCGCTGGTCTGGATCTACCTGGAGATCCTGCGGCTGCTCTCGATCCTGCGCGACTAGCGCACACGGTCCGCGTCATCGCGACGGGCCGCCCGGAAGCGTCGCTTCCCGGCGGCCCGTCGGTGTCTGTGGAGGGAGGGGGCGGGGCCTGGCGGGCGCTACATCAGATTACGTGCGGCCCGCCGCAGGTCGTACTCGTGGACGAGGGCCTTCGCGTGGCCGTAGGAGAGGGCGTGCTCGCTGCGCAGCCAGCTCACCTTGTCGTCGAAGCGGAAGAACGAAGGGCCGTCGGCGAGGTCTCTCAGCCAGTCGCTGACCTCGCGGCCTGTGCAGTGCGGGATGCGGTCCAGCAGATTGCGGTGGGTCTCGGCGGAGAAGTGCGTTTGGGACATCGGCGCCTCCGGTAGGTGGTCCGGTTACCCCACCGTGCCCGAGCCTTCCCCCGTTGGCAACCACCCCGGACGTGCGGATATGGGTGCGATCCCGGTCCGCGCGCGCCGGTAGGGTCACGACCATGGCCGATCGCACTCCTCTGCGCCCCTCCGTCGAACGCCTCGCGGGACGGCTGCGGGCGCTTCCGCAGCGCCGCCTCCAGGCGGGCGCGGCGGCCGAAGGGCTCGCGCTGGCACGGTGGTTGGCGCGGCAGGCGCAGGCGCTGGAGTTCCCCGGCCGGGAGCCGTACGAGCTGCCCGACGACGGCGTCTTCACCGTCGGTGATCAACTGGCCGTCGCGGGCAATGACTTGGCGGCGGCCCTGGAAGCCGACCCGGCGGGTACGGCGGAGGTGTGCGCCGCGGCCCTCCAGCGGGTGTCGGCGGCGGCGAAGGCGATCGGCTGAGCCCGTCAGGGCCGGAAACCGGCGTCCCGCTGTGGAGCGGGTCCGGCCCTGGAGCGAGTCCGCCTCAGAGCGAGGCCACGACCCGGTCGGCCAGTACGTACACGCTCTCGTCGCCGTACGCGAAGGTGAGCGCGTACGCGCCCGCTATCGCGGAGCCGCCGCGCAGCACGGGCACCTCGCCGCGGTCGAGGGCGTCGGAGAGCTGTACCGCGGTCTCGCGGTGGCCGGGGGTCATGCACAAGGTGGTGCCGTCGGCGAAGACGTACACGTCGAGGGTGCCGAGCGGTCCGGGGCGCACGTCGGTCAGCGGGACGCGGCCGTCGGCGAGGTCGGCGAGGCGCTCGGCGGTCTGGTCCTGGGACGCGACGACCGGGGACGGCGCGTAGTCGGGACCCGAGGGGTGCGGGAAGGTGCCGGGCAGCGGCAGGGTCGCCTCCGACGCCTCGGGCTCGTGGGCCGCTTCGAGGCCGCCCGTCTCGATCCCGGCCGCCTCGAGGCCCGCGAGGTCGGCCTGCCGGGGCAGGTAGGGAAGCACCGGCGGGACCTCGTAGTCACCGGCCGCGGGACCCTCGGCGCCGGCGCCGTAGACGCCGCCGCGGAAGAAGGTGCCGTCGGTGGCGGTCTCGCGGGCCTCCTGCTCGGCCCAGAAGGCACGGGCCTCGGCCAGCTCCCGCTCCCGCTCGTCGGCGAGCGCGTCGGCGACGGCGGACCTGATGTCCCCGGCGGAGGCGCGCGGTCCGGGCACACTCAGACCGGCGAGGTCCTGACGCAGGGCGGACAGCTCGCGGCGCATGCCACGAGCGGAGAGCAGGGCGGCGGAACCCGCGGCCACGGCGATACCCGCGGCGACCAGCAGGACGGTGAAGTTGGCGCTCACTGACGTTCTCCCGACTGACGCGCGACCCGAGCAATGCCCACCGAAGCGGTGGGTGAAACTTTCCCCTCCCAACACTCTGCCGGTAAACCCCTGGCCTTTGCAGTGCGGAAAGTCACGAATTGGCCGGGTCTGTCGTCCTAGGCCATCCGGGTATGACCGTTCTGACCTGCGAAAACGCATCGCCCCCAGGAAAAATCACATCCTGGGGGCGATTTGATTGCGACTTACGTCACAACTGTGCGTTACGAAGCCGAGTGATCACGGAAGGTCACAAAATGGCCGGATGACGGGCTTCGACGGCGCGTTACGACAGCCTCTCGATGACCATCGCCATGCCCTGGCCGCCGCCGACGCACATCGTCTCCAGGCCGAACTGCTTGTCGTGGAACTGGAGGCTGTTGATGAGGGTGCCGGTGATGCGGGCGCCGGTCATGCCGAAGGGGTGGCCGACGGCGATGGCGCCCCCGTTGACGTTCAGCCGGTCCAGGTCGATGCCCAGGTCGCGGTAGGACGGGATGACCTGCGCCGCGAACGCCTCGTTGATCTCGACCAGGTCGATGTCGCCGACCGACAGACCCGCGCGCGACAGCGCCTGCCGGGACGCCTCGACCGGGCCGTAGCCCATGATCTCGGGGGAGAGTCCGGACACGCCGGTGGAGACCACGCGGGCCAGCGGCGTGATGCCCAGCTCGCGCGCCTTGGTGTCGGACATCACGACCAGCGCGGCGGCGCCGTCGTTGAGCGGGCAGCAGTTGCCCGCGGTGACCGTGCCGTCGGGGCGGAAGACCGGCTTGAGGCCCCGTACGCCCTCCAGCGTCACCCCGGCCCGCGGACCGTCGTCCTTGGACACCACGGTGCCGTCGGGCAGCGTGACGGGCGTGATCTCGCGCTCCCAGAAGCCGTTCTTCAGCGCTTCCTCGGCCAGATTCTGCGACCGCACGCCGAACTCGTCCTGGTCCTCCCGGGTGATCCCCTTGAGCTGGGCCAGATTCTCGGCCGTCTGCCCCATCGCGATGTACGCGTCCGGCACCGCGCCGTCCTCACGCGGGTCGTGCCAGTCGCCCAGCTCGGCGCTGCCCTGCTCGGCGCGCTGCTGGGTACGGGCCCTGGCCTCGTCGAAGACCGGGTTCATCGTGTCGGGCAGGCTGTCGGAGTTGCCCTTCGCGAACCGCGAGACCATCTCGACGCCGGCCGAGACGAAGACGTCGCCCTCGCCGGCCTTGATGGCGTGCAGCGCCATCCGCGTGGTCTGGAGCGACGAGGAGCAGTAGCGGGTGACCGTACAGCCCGGCAGGTGGTCCATGCCCATCCGCACGGCCACGATCCGGCCCATGTTGAAGCCCTGCTCGCCGCCGGGCAGACCGCAGCCCAGCATCAGGTCGTCGATCTGGCGCGGGTCGAGCTGCGGGACCTTGTCCAGCGCGGTCCTGATGATCGTGGCGGCCAGGTCGTCGGGACGCAGCTCCTTCAGCGACCCCTTGAAGGCGCGCCCGATGGGCGAACGGGCGGCAGAGACGATGACGGCTTCTGGCATCGCGACACTCCTCGTCGAGGCTGCGGGATTCTCGGGACTCCTGGGGAAGCTACCGCCACGTAGCGCAGCGAGTCATCAGAGACCGCCTGTGATGCGGGCCTCTTTCTGAGCGCTTGCTTACCCCGCTCCGTGGCTGGTCCTACCCGGCTCCGCCCGTTCCCACCCCTTCGGCCGCCGCCTCCGGGTGCCGCTCGTCCTCCGCCGGCAGTCCGCGCCGCCTGCGCCGCTTGATCAGCGCCCAGCGCCCGCGGGGACCGGACACCGCGCCCCGCGCCGCCGTGACCTCCGTACCGCCCTCGGAGGCCGCCTCGGCCGCCGCCTGGGCCACCGGCAGGAAGCCCTCGCCGCGGCGCGCGTCCGGCCGCTCGTCGTCGGTGTCCGGCCACAGCCCCAGTGCCGCGCACAACGTCGGCAGTACGGCCATGGCGGCCGTCGCGTAGCCCTCCGCCGACGGGTGGAAGTTGTCGGGGCCGAACAGCTCGCGCGGCCTGGCCTCGAACTCCGGGCCGAGCAGCGCGCCCAGCGACACCGTACGGCCGCCCAGGCCCACCACCGCGATGGTCTGCGCGGCGGCGAGCTGGCGGCTCATCCGGCGGGCCAGATAGCGCAGCGGCTGGTAGACCGGCTCGACCGAGCCCAGGTCGGGACAGGTGCCCACGACCACCTCGCACTCCGCCTCGCGCAGCCGCCGTACCGCGTCCGACAGCAGCCGGACCGAGGTGGCCAGCGGCATCCGGTGCGTCACGTCGTTGGCGCCGATCATGATCACCACGACCTCGGGCACCGGAGCGCCCGACTCCAGCAGCAGCGTCACCTGACGGGCCAGGTCGTCCGACTGCGCGCCGGGCAGCGCCACGTTCACCAACTGCACCGGCCGCTCGGCGACCGCGGCGAGCCCGGAGGCCAGCAGCGCGCCCGGCGTCTCCCTGGCCCGGCGCACGCCCTGACCCGCCGCCGTGGAATCACCCAGGAAGCCCAATCGCAGCGGCGTCTCGCCGGTCCGGTGCGCGAACGCGGAGCCGTACCTCCCGTCCGCCCGCGGCGCGACCGCGCCGGATCCGCCGACCATCCGCTTGGCCAGCCGCGCCTCGGTCAGCAGCACCCCGATCGCGGCCCCGCCCAGCAGGCTGATGCCGCCGCCTCCGAACGCCGCCGCCGTCGCGATCCGCCGTGCCACCCTCGCCCTCGACATCGAGCCGGTCACCTCCCACTGACTCCACCGGCCTACTGCGTGTACGCACGCGTATCGGTCCTGGTTACTTGGTACATGAACCTGGTGCCCCGTCAGGGACCATCAGCAACGTCAACGCTGTCCGCGTCGTCCACGTTTCGCCCGCGGTTCGCTTCCCCCGTCCTGGACCTGCCCGCCAGGTACCGCCAGCCAGACGAGACCTTGCGGACACGCCCTAGGCTTGGCCCCACCATCACGGAGAACCCGGAGACATACGGTGCAGTTTCACGACTCGATGATCAGCCTCGTGGGCAATACCCCGCTGGTGAGGCTCAACAGCGTGACCGAGGGGATCCAGGCGACCGTCCTGGCCAAGGTCGAATACTTCAACCCCGGCGGTTCGGTGAAGGACCGCATCGCGCTGCGCATGATCGAGGCCGCGGAACGCAGCGGCGATCTCAAGCCCGGCGGCACCATCGTGGAGCCCACCTCGGGCAACACCGGCGTGGGCCTGGCCATCGTCGCGCAGCAGAAGGGCTACCACTGCGTCTTCGTCTGCCCCGACAAGGTCTCCACCGACAAGATCAACGTCATGCGGGCGTACGGCGCCGAGGTCGTCGTCTGCCCGACGGCCGTCGACCCCAGCCACCCGGACTCGTACTACAACGTGTCCGACCGGCTGGTCCGCGAGACGCCCAACGCGTGGAAGCCGGACCAGTACAGCAACCCGAACAACCCGCTGTCGCACTACCACTCCACCGGCCCCGAGCTGTGGGAGCAGACCGAGGGGCGGATCACCCACTTCGTCGCGGGCGTCGGCACCGGCGGCACCATCTCCGGCACCGGGCGCTATCTGAAGGACGCCAGCGAAGGCCGCGTCCAGGTGGTCGGCGCCGACCCCGAGGGTTCGGTCTACAGCGGCGGCTCCGGGCGGCCCTACCTGGTCGAGGGCGTCGGCGAGGACTTCTGGCCGACCGCGTACGACCGTGAGGTGGCCGACGAGATCGTCGCCGTCTCCGACAAGGACTCCTTCCAGATGACGCGCCGCCTGGCCAAGGAGGAGGGCCTGCTGGTCGGCGGCTCCTGCGGGATGGCGGTCGTCGCCGCGCTGGAGGTCGCCAAGCGGCTCGGCCCCGACGACGTGGTCGTCGTCCTGCTGCCGGACAGCGGGCGCGGCTACCTCTCCAAGATCTTCAGCGACGAGTGGATGAGCTCGCACGGCTTCCTCGACGAGAGCGGCGGCAACCAGCGGATCGCCGACGTCCTCGCGCACAAGGACGGCGGGCTGCCGCAGCTCGTCCACATGCACCCGGACGAGACGGTCGGCCAGGCCATCGAGGTGCTGCGCGAGTACGGCGTCTCGCAGATGCCCGTCGTCAAGCCCGGCGCCGGGCACCCGGACGTGATGGCCGCCGAGGTGATCGGCTCCGTCGTGGAACGCGACCTGCTGCACGCGCTGTTCACCAAGCGGGCCACGCTGGAGGACCCGCTGGACAAGCACCTGTCCGCGCCGCTGCCGCAGGTCGGCTCGGGCGAGCCGGTCGCCGATCTGATGACGGTGCTGGAGAGCGCGGACGCCGCGATCGTGCTGGTGGAGGGCAAGCCGACCGGCGTCGTGAGCAGGCAGGACCTGCTCACCTTCCTGGCCGGGCACAGCGGCGTCTGAGCCGCCGGGGGGCCGTGTGCGGCGGGTGTCCACGGCGCGGGCGGGGATTCGCGGAACTGGTACACCCGCGACACGTCCGCGCAGCACGGGCTTAACAAGCGTCCGGCACATTAGGGGATGTCGAAAGGCACGGGACACCGGCCGGTCGGCACAACTGAATGTGGCGCCAAGGACTTCCGGAGCGGCTCCCGGACTCCATGGTGACCCTTGGACGCGAGTGCTCGGCCCTGACCCAGCCCGCGTCCACCGCGGGAACCGCCGTCGTCCCGCCCTCCGGCCTTGTTCCGGGGGTGCGGCGGTTCCCGCGCTAACTCTTTCGCCGGCCCGATCGCGAGGGCGCGCCGTACGGGTGCGGGTTCTTCGGCGCGGGGCCCGGCCGGCCAGGGCCTGTCCGGCCCTAGGCCCAATCGTCCTTGTCGTCGTCGCGCTTCGAGCGCGGGACCAGGAAGCTGCTCAGGCCCTGGGCGACGTTCACGCCCACGATGCCCGCCCAGGTGATGAACAGGCCCGCCGTACCGGCGTTGACCGCGCCGATCGCGGACAGCGGGATGGCGGCGATCATCGTGAACCCGGCGAAGCCGTAGCGGGCGAAGCGCGCGCTGGGCTGCGGGGGCCCGATCGGGCGGCGGTCGGCGCGGGCGTACGACGTCTGCTGCTGCGCCAGCTCACGCCGTACGCGCTGCTCCACGCGGCTGTCGACGCGCTCTGTCACCTTCTCCATGAACGAGTCGACCAGCTCCGACTCGTACTCCGCTCCGAGATCCTTGCGTGCCTGCAAGGTGGCGGAGAGTTCCTTGTTGAGTTCCGGGTCGCGGGCGTCCATGCGGACACCGTACGGACAGCGGGGGGTGGGCGACACTGGGGTTAGCCCCCGAATGCGCCGGGGGCCAGCCGTCCGCGAGGAGATTCCCGTATGCCTTCCCCCGTGCCGCAGCCGCCCGCCGTCCCCCTGCTCACGGCGCTGTACGAGGGCCGGGACCGGGCGGACGCGCTGACCGTGGACGGCCGGTCCTGTTCGTACGAGGAACTGCTGGGCGCCGCGGGCGCGGTCGCGCGGCGGGCGGCCGGGACCGGGGCCTTCGTCGTGGAGGCGACGGCGTCGCTGGAGACGGTGGCGGCCGTGGTCGGCGGGCTGCTCGCCGGGGTGCCGGTGGTGCCGCTCGCGCCGGACGCGGGCCCGGCCGAGCGCGAGCACGTCCTGCGCGACTCCGGCGCCCGGACGCTGCCGGTGGACTTCGCCGAGCGCGCCGACTTCACCGGGACGCCCGCGCCGGGGCCGGCCCTGATCCTCTACACCTCCGGCACCACGGGCCCGCCCAAGGGCGTACTGATCTCACGGGCCGCCGTCGCCGCCGACCTGGACGCGCTGGCCGCCGCCTGGCAGTGGACCGCCGACGACACCCTGGTGCACGGCCTGCCGCTCTTCCATGTGCACGGCCTGGTCCTCGGCGTGCTCGGCGCGCTGCGCACCGGCAGCCGCCTGGTGCACACCGGACGGCCGACCCCGCAGGCGTACGCGGCGGCGGGCGGCAGCCTCTACTTCGGCGTGCCGACCGTCTGGCACCGGGTGGTGCGGGACGAGGCCGCCGCCCGCGCGCTGTCCGGGGCGCGGCTGCTGGTCTCCGGCAGCGCGCCGCTGCCCGCGCCTGTCTTCCGCGACCTGCTGGCGCTCACCGGCCAGGCCCCGGTGGAGCGGTACGGCATGACCGAGACGCTGATCACCCTGAGCGCGCGGGCCGCGGGGGAGCGGCGCCCCGGCGCGGTCGGCACCCCGCTGCCCGGCATCCGTACCCGGATCGCCGAATCCGCCGACGGCGTCGGCGAGTTGCAGCTCACCGGGCCCACCCTCTTCGACGGCTACCTCGGGCGGCCCGAGGCGACGGCGGCCTCGTACACCGCCGACGGCTGGTTCCGTACCGGCGACATCGCGAGCGTGGACGAGGACGGCACGCACCGGATCGTCGGCCGGGCCTCCACCGACCTGATCAAGTCCGGCGGTTACCGGATCGGCGCGGGCGAGGTGGAGAACGCGCTGCTCGACCACCCGGCGGTACGGGAGGCCGCCGTCGTCGGCGCGCCGCACGCGGACCTCGGCCAGCAGATCGTCGCGTACGTCGTCGCGGACGGGGTGACGGCGGCCGAACTGACGGACTACGTGGCCACCCGGCTGTCGGTCCACAAGCGGCCCAGAATGGTCCGGTTCCTGCCTGAACTGCCGCGCAACGCGATGGGGAAGCCGCAAAAGAAGTTGCTGCCGCCCGTATGAAAAAGGTACGGATACGGGGGTCGGAGTTGCCGCTTGCCGGGCGGCAAGTAGGCTCCTGGCCTATCAGTCCACCCCCTTGCACACCACCGGGCGGCCGGTACACGCCGCCCGGGTCGCCGATACCCGGGCCCCGCTCCAAAGGGTGGCGGTGATACGCCCTGCCATGGAGGCAGCACCGCATGTTCCACCGCATCGGACGCACCGTCGTCCGCCATCCCGTATGGACGATCGTCGCGTGGCTGATCGCCGCCGTCGCGATCATCGCCACCGCACCGAGTCTCCCGTCCAACAGCGACGAGAGCAGCTTCCTGCCCAGCAGTTACGAGTCGATCAAGGCGATGGACGTCCAGGAGAAGGCGTTCCCCGCCGCCTTCACCCCGGCCGCGATCGTCCTCTACCAGCGCACGGACGGCGCGGCGCTGACCGACGCCGACAAGTCGGAGATCACCAAGATCACCGACGAGCTGGGCAAGAAGAAGATCGACCAGGTCCAGAAGGTCGTCCAGGGCAGCGCGTCCAAGGACGGCAAGTACCAGACCGCGCTGGTCCAGATGAACAAGGAGACGGCCGGTCAGCCCAAACAGGCCGACGCGGCCAAGGCGCTGCGTGACGACTCCACGGCGCTCGCCAAGGGCACCGATCTGAAGGTGCAGGTCGGCGGGCAGGCGGCCCAGGCCCTCGACCAGCAGGACGCGGGCAAGACGTCGGACGCCGTGGCGCTCGTCGGCTCCCTGCTGATCATCATCATCACGCTGGCGATCATCTTCAGATCGCCGCTCATCGCGATCATGCCGCTGGTCATCCTGACCGGCGTCGTCTTCACCGTCGCCAACGCGCTGATCGCGGACGCCACCAAGATCTTCGGACTCCAGGCCAACAGCTCCATCTCGGCGCTGCTGATCGTGGTCGTCCTCGGCGTCGGCACCGACTACTTCCTCTTCCTGATGTTCCGCTACCGCGAACGGCTGCGGGCGGGTGACGAACCCAAGGAAGCGATGATCAACAGCGTCACCCGCGTCGGCGAGGCCATCGCCTCGGCGGCGGGCGCGGTCATCATCTCCTTCCTGGCGCTGGCGCTGTCCACCCTGGGCTTCCTCACCCAGCTCGGCCCGGCGCTGGCCATCCTGGTCGCCGTCACCCTGATCGCGGGCCTCACGCTCTTCCCCGCGATCTGCTCGCTGATCCCGCCGCGCGCCCTGTTCTGGCCCGGCAAGAAGTGGCAGCAGGAGCCCTCCGACGCGCGCTTCGCGGCCATCGGCCGGGTCGTCGGCCGCAGGTCCGGCATGGTGGCGATCGTCTCCGGTCTCGTCATGCTGCTGCTCGCGCTCGGCACCCTCGGCTACAAGGCGTCCTACGACCTGGCGTCCGGGTCGATCCCGAAGACCAAGGAGTCGATGGTCGTCCAGGACACCCTCCAGAAGGCGTACTCGGCCGGTGCGGCGGAGCCGACCTCGGTCTTCCTCACCAGCACCTCGAACAAGCCGCTGGGCTCGGTCGACTACACCGCGTACGCCGACAAGCTGAAGAAGGTCGACGGCGTCGCGGACGTCTCCTTCGACCAGAAGAACGACCTCAACAAGGACGGCACCACCGCGAACTTCACGGTGACCCTGAAGTACGAGTCGGCCAGCGACAAGGCGATCGCCGCGGTGGGTGATGTGCGCACGGTCGCGCACGACAACGCCCCGCCCGGCACCGAGGCCCTCGTCGGCGGCTCGTCCTCGATCTTCAAGGACATCAACGCGGCGGTGAACCACGACTACAAGACGGTCTTCCCGGTCGCCGCGATCCTCATCATGATCATCCTGGGACTGCTGCTGCGGAGCGTCGTGGCGCCCTGGTACCTCATCGCGTCCGTCGCCCTCGGCTTCGGCGCCACCCTCGGCGCGACCGTGCTCATCTTCGGCCGCGGCGACGGGCTGATCTTCCTGCTGCCGATCATCATGTATCTGTTCGTCGTCGCCATCGGCACCGACTACAACATCCTCATGATCGCCCGGTTGCGGGAGGAGGCGCAGGAAGGCCGCGAGCCACGCGAGGCCGCCAGCATGGCGCTGCGGCACGCGGGTCCGACGATCGGCGCCGCGGGATTCATCCTGGCCGCGACCTTCGCGACCCTGATGCTCTCCGGCAACGCCTTCCTGACCCAGATGGGCTTCGCCGTCGCCTTCGGCATCATCGTCGCCGCCTTCGTCATGGCCATGTTCTTCACCCCCAGCCTCACCGCCCTGATGGGGCACGCGGCCTGGTGGCCCGGCCACGCCGACCGCACCCGCGCGGCCGCACCCGGCGGTCCCGCTCCCGAGCGCGAACTGGACGAGTCCGGCCACCGCTGACCCCGCGCGGTGCGGTCCGCTCGGTCCGCACTGTTCGTCCTTTATGTCCGACTCGCTCCGGCTTCTGAAGGGGCCGGGCAGGTGTTCACCGCCTGCCCGGCCCCTTCGCCGTGCCGGTCGAGGACGCGGGTGGGTAAACCTCGCAAACCCTGACGGCGTCCTACGTCATGGTCCGCATGGGGCGGATGTCCGGCGGATAGACGCGTCTATACGCTTGTGGGCGGAGTTTGGGAGCGGGAGAGGGGGCGGTGTCGGGTGCCGGGCAAGGTCCGCGAGGGGAGTCGGGGCGCCGCGGAGCGGGTGGGGACGGCGCTGCGGGGAGCCCTGCGGCTGATCTGGCGGACCGTGCGCGGCGAGTGGCAGGGGATCGTCGTCGCGCCGGTGCGTGAGCTGCTGCGCCGCGGGCTGCCCGGACTGTCCCTGGCGTTCCTCGCCGGGCTCGGGGTGATCTTCTTCCACGGGATAGCGCAGAGCAGGGCGGGCGCGACCGTGGTGCGCGTGGTCGGCGGTGTCTACGCCGATCTGCCGCTGCCGCTGGCCCTGTTGCGTACACCGGTCTCGCTGTACGTCCCCGCGCTCGACCTGCCCGTGTGGGCGGGCATGACGCAGCTCTTCCTCGCCTTCGCGCTCGCCGAGCTGGTACTCGGGCGGGCCAGGACGCTGGTGATCGCGTACACCACGACGCTGGTCGGCACCCTGATGGCGCGCGCCATGATCGCGATGGGCACCGGCTGGTGGGGGCTCGGGCTGCCGCCCGACGCCGGGGCGATCCTCGACACCGGGCCGTCGGCCGCCGTCGTCGGGCTCTTCACGTATCTGTCGATCACGCAGCGCGCGCCCATCGTCTTCTTCTTCACCGGCGGCTCCATGGTCATGGAATCCGTCATCAAGCCGAATCTGGCGGGCCGCGAGCACCTGATCGCCATCGCCACCGCGATCGTCCTGGCCGTCGTCCACCGCCGCCACGCGCTGTCGGCCTCGCGCGTGATCCGCAGCTCCGTCGCCGAGGAGCACCCCCTCCGGGTCGAGGAGAATCCCCTCCGGGCCGAAGAGTGCCCGCACCGAACCGAGGAGCGCCCCCTGCGGGTCGAGGAGAACCGCGACCTGCCGGGCGCCCAGGCACCGTAGCCTTGCCCGGACTGCATATCGTCATGCAGAGTCTTGTCCCAGTGAATAAGAGCCGGTGGACGGGGTCACGATGGGCTGGGCGGCGAAGGTCGGGGACGGCGAAGGGCCGGTGCGGTGACGGGGAGCGACGTGGTGACGGGCGGCGACGCGGCGGCGCGGGACGCGGCGGGCGGCGCCTCGGCCCGGCTGCTGAAACTCTTCGAGGCGCACCGCCTCACGCCCACCCAGCGGCGGATCGCGCACTGCCTGGTGCGTAAGGCCGCGCAGGCGCCGTACCTGTCCAGCGTGGAGGTGGCGGAACTGGCGGGCGTCAGCCAGCCGTCGGTCACCCGTTTCGCCGTCGCCCTCGGCTTCGACGGCTACCCGGCGCTCCGCCGCCACCTGCGCGAGGTCGCGCCCGCGCCCGCGGAGCCGGAGACGGCCGCGTACAACGAGTACCAGCAGGCCGTGCACGCCGAGATCGAGAATCTGCGGCACCTCGCGGAACTGCTCGGCGACACCGGCCCCGCCACCCGCGCGGGCGCCGTACTCGCCGCGTCCCGGCCGCTCCCGGTCCTCGGCCTGCGCGCGGCCGGCGCCCAGGCCCGCGGCTTCGCGTACTTCGCCGCCAAGGTCCACCCCGACGTGCGGCTCCTCGACGAGGGCGGCACGATGCTCGCCGACCGGCTCGACGCGGCCGTGCGCGCCGGAGCCACCGCACTCCTGTGCTTCGCGCTGCCCCGCCACCCCCGCGAGGTCGTCGACGCCCTCGCCCACGCCCGCGCGGCCGGCCTGACCGTCGTCACCGTCGCCGACAGCGCCTTCGCCCCCGTCGCCGCCCACACCGACCTCCTCCTCCCCGCCGCCGTCGGCACCGGCCTCGCCTTCGACACCGCCTGCGCCCCCATGCTCCTCGGCCGCGTCCTCCTGGAGTCCATGTGCGACGCCCTCCCCGACGCCCAGGCGCGCCTGGAGGAATTCGACGCCCGGGCGGCGGCGCGGGGCGTCTTCACCGAGTAGCGCCTCGGGCGCCGTTCTGATGGCCTGGCGCCGTTCTCAGGGCCCGGTGCCGGTCTCATGGGCCCGGTGCCGTCTCATGGGTCCGGGGTCGCCCCGCCCGCGGCGAATCCGCATGATTCCGGGCCGGAAGCCGCACTTCTTAACGAAAATCTGAGAAACACTGAGTACCCTCCCCACCACTTGCTGGGTGATGCCGTGGCGAAGGACGGCAGCGAAGGAGGAGGCGCGACGTGGTGCGCGGGGCCTACACATTGGCACGGGTGGCAGTGACGGTGCGCGCGGCGGCGTGCTGGCTGTGGTGGGCGGGGGTGATCGCGGCCGTGCCGGGCACGGCGGTGACCTTCAGCCCGACGGGACGCCGGATCGGCGTCATGGCGGGCGCGGTGGCGTTCATCGTCGCCGCGGTGACCGCCTACGCGGTACGCGGCGGCCGGTACGCCGAGCGGGCGAGCGCCGCGACCAAGGCGGCGAAGAGCGTCTTCCTCCAGGACCGCAGGGTCACCGCCCGCGCCTGGCTGCGCCGCCGCAGGTGGTGGCTGCTCGCCGCCTTCGTGGTGGCCGCGGCCTCGTCGCTCGCGCTGCCCTGCGCGGGCGGCATGCTGCTCGGCGGCATCGGCGCCGGGCTGTGGGCCAAGTCCCGCAGGATCGCCCGGATCGAGCGTTCCCAGGACGCCCTGCTGTGGGTCCGCCCGGACGGCGACGGCGCCGCCTACCAGCTCACCGGGATCGCCGCGGGCGACGCGGCCCCCGGCGGCGGTCGCCGCCGCGGCCCGGTGACCGCCGCCAACCCCGTCGCGGCCTCGGCGCCGCGCCGCCGCTCCGCGCGCCCGGCCCGTCCGCGCGCCGGACGGTCCTGAGCCGAGGGAAGGCGACCGCCGGGTGGCCGCCGCCGGGCGGTCCTGACCCGAGGGATGGTGACCGTCGTGTGGGTGCCGCCGGGCGGTGCTGACCCGAGGGATGGTGACCGCCGTGTGACGGCGGTCGGCCCGGCACCGGGCGGTCCTGACCTGGGCGAAGGCAACCGCCCGGTGGCTGCCGCCGGGCGGTGCTGACCCGTGTGACGGCGGTCGGCCCCGGCACCGGGCTGCCCCTGCGCTAAGTGAAGGCGACCGCCCGGTCGTCGCCGTCAGCCCCGGCGCAAGGGCGGCAGGGCGCCGCCGCTCTCCGCCACCAGGTCGTCCAGGGTCTGGGCGGTCCTGACCTGAGCGAAGGTGACCGAGCCCGTGCTGTCCGCGGTGTAGCCGTGGACGGCGGGCCGGGGCAGCGAGTTGTACGCGAAGTGGTTCGAGAAGTAGTACGCGCCGGTGTCGAGCAGCGCGACAAAATCACCCGCGTCCAGCAGCGGCAGCGCCCGGCCCTGCGCGACCAGGTCGCCCGCGAAGCAGCACGGCCCCGCCACGTCCTGCACGACCGGCTCGCCGTCCTTCTCGCGGCCCTTCCCGTCCAGCGCCAGCACCCGTATCGGCCACGCCTCGGGGACGAAGACGGTACGGGTGGCCACCTGCGCGCCCGCGTGCGTCACCGCGATCGGCCGCCCGCCCGCGGACTTGGCGTACTCCACCCGCGCCAGCACCGTGCCGTTCTTGGCCAGCAGCGAGCGCCCGAACTCGGTGACGATGCCGTAGCGCCCGTCGAAGAGGCCGGGCACCTCGGCGCGCAGCACGCGCGCGTAGTCCGCGAAGGACGGCGCGACGTCGTCGGAGCGGAAGTTCACCGGCAGGCCGCCGCCGATGTCGAGCACGCTGACCTGCTGCCGCCCGGCCGCCGCGTTGATCCGCTCGGCCAGCTCGTACGCGGCCCGCACGCCCGCCGCCATCAGTTCGAGCGGCACACCCTGCGAACCGGTGTGGGTGTGCAGCCGGTTGAGCCAGGGGCGCTCGGCGTACGCGCGCAGCACCCATTCCTCCGCGCCCGGGTCGCGCAGCGCCACGCCGAACTTCGAGGTGGCCGTCGCGGTGCTCATCGCGCCGATCGTGCCGCCGCCCACCTGCGGGTTGACCCGCAGCCCGACGGGGGAGGCCGACTCCGCCCCGGCCAGGCGCAGCGCGTCGATTCTGGCCAGCTCCTGCGGATTGTCCGCGTTGACGGCGATGCCCAGCTCCAGCGCCTCGCGCAGCTCCGCCACGGTCTTGGCGGGGGAGTCCAGTACGGTCCGGTCGGCCGGGATGCCCGCGGCGCGCGCCAGCGCCAGCTCGCCGGGGCTGGCGACCTCCGCGCCGAGCCCGCACTCGCCGAGCAGCGCGAGCACCGGGACGAGAGAGGCGGCCTTGACGGCGAAGGTGTGGGTGACGGCCACGCCCGGCGTCGCGAAGGCGGCGTGCAGCGCCGTCGCCGAGCGTTCGATGCCGGTGACGTCCAGCAGACCGACGACCGGCTCCGCCTCGCCGACCAGTCCCTGCTCCACCGCGGCACGCAGCGCGTGCCCCCGTCGTATTCCCAGTTCATCCGTCATGACATCCATCCCACCACCTCCCCGCCCGCGCCCGCCAACCCGGCTCAAGGAGTGGTCGCGCCGATCCCACCGGGGCCGCGCGACCGCACCTTGTTGACTAGAGCTATTCAGCTAGTCAGGATGTGAATGGATGCACCCACACCGGGTGCGCCGACGACGAGGAGGCCGCACCGATGACGGGACCGAGGCCGGTACGCGCACCGCGCGGTACGGAACTGAGCGCGCTGGGCTGGCAGCAGGAAGCCGCGCTGCGCATGTTGCAGAACAACCTCGACCCGGAGGTCGCCGAGCACCCCGACAAGCTCGTCGTCTACGGCGGCACCGGCAAGGCCGCCCGCGACTGGAACTCCTTCGACGCCATGGTCCGCACCCTGCGCGGCCTCAAGCAGGACGAGACGATGCTCGTCCAGTCCGGCCGCCCGGTCGGCGTCATGCAGACCCACGAGTGGGCGCCGCGCGTCCTCATCGCCAACTCCAACCTCGTCGGCGACTGGGCGAACTGGGAGGAATTCCGCCGCCTCGAAGCCCTGGGCCTGACCATGTACGGCCAGATGACCGCCGGCTCGTGGATCTACATCGGCACCCAGGGCATCCTCCAGGGCACCTACGAGACCTTCGCCGCCGTCGCCGCCAAGCGCTTCGGCGGCTCGCTCGCCGGGACCATCACCCTCACCGCCGGACTCGGCGGGATGGGCGGCGCCCAGCCGCTGGCCGTCACCATGAACGGCGGCGTCGTGCTCTGTATCGACGTCGACCCGCGCGCCATCGAGCGCCGTATCGAGCACCGCTACCTCGACGTGAAGGCCGACTCGCTGGAGCACGCGCTGCGGCTGGCCACCGAGGCCCGCGACGCCCGCCGCCCGCTGTCCATCGGCGTCCTCGGCAACGCCGCCGAACTGGTGCCCCAACTGCTCGCCATGGGCGCCCCCATCGACATCGTCACCGACCAGACCTCCGCCCACGACCCGCTCGCGTACCTCCCGCTCGGCATCGACTTCTCCGACATGGCCGCCTACGCGGCCGAGAAGCCCGCCGAGTTCACCCAGCGGGCCCGCGAGTCCATGGCCACGCACGTCGAGGCCATGGTCGGCTTCCAGGACGCGGGCGCCGAGGTCTTCGACTACGGCAACTCCATCCGCGGCGAGGCCCAACTCGCCGGGTACGAGCGGGCCTTCGCCTTCCCCGGCTTCGTCCCCGCCTACATCAGGCCGCTGTTCTGCGAGGGCAAGGGCCCCTTCCGCTGGGCCGCGCTGTCCGGCGAGGCGTCCGACATCCACAAGACCGACAAGGCCATCCTCGAACTCTTCCCCGAGAACGAGTCGCTGGCCCGCTGGATCCGCCTCGCGGGCGAACGCGTCCAGTTCCAGGGCCTGCCCGCCCGCATCTGCTGGCTCGGCTACGGCGAACGCGACCGCGCGGGCGAGCGCTTCAACGAGATGGTCGCCGACGGCACCCTCGCCGCCCCCGTCGTCATCGGCCGCGACCACCTCGACGCCGGTTCCGTCGCCTCCCCGTACCGCGAGACCGAGGCCATGCTCGACGGCTCCGACGCCATCGCCGACTGGCCGCTGCTCAACGCCATGGTCAACGTCGCCTCCGGCGCCTCCTGGGTCTCCATCCACCACGGCGGCGGCGTCGGTATCGGCCGCAGCATCCACGCCGGCCAGGTCACCGTCGCCGACGGCACCCCCCTCGCCGCCGAGAAGATCCGCCGCGTCCTCACCAACGACCCCGGCATGGGCGTCATCCGCCACGTCGACGCGGGCTACGACCGCGCCGACGAGGTGGCCGCCGAGCGCGGCGTGCGCGTCCCGATGCGGGAGGGCACCTCCGGTGAATGACTTCGCGCCCCCGCACAATTCACCCCCTCCGGCGTTCGAGGAGCGGGGTCCAGGGGCCGAGCCCCCCGTTCCGGGAAGGGGCGGGCCAGGGGAGAACGGGCCAGGGGAGAACGGCTCAGGGGCGAAACAGCCCGCCGCGGGCGCGTCCTTCCACGCGATGTGGCGCGACCTCCTCCCGGTCGGCCGGGACACCGGAACCGGCGGCTACCGCCGCTACGCCTGGACCCCGGCGGACACCGACTGCCGCGCCTGGTTCCGCGCCCAAGCGGAGTCCCGCGCCCTGACCTACGAGGTCGACCGCAACGGCAACCAGTGGGCCTGGCAGGGCGACCCGACGGCGGGCGACGCCGTCGTCACCGGCTCCCACCTGGACTCCGTCCCCGACGGCGGACCCTTCGACGGCCCCCTCGGCGTCATCTCCTCCTTCGCCGCCCTCGACGAACTCCGCGCCCGCGGCGCGACCCCCACCCGCCCCCTGGCCCTGGTCAACTTCACCGACGAGGAAGGCGCCCGCTTCGGCGTCGCCTGCGCCGGTTCCCGGCTGAGCGCGGGCCAGTTGACCCCGGAGCGCGCCAGGGAACTGCGCGACGCGGACGGCGTGAGCCTCGCCCGGGCCATGGAGGCGGCGGGCCAGGACCCGGAGGCGATCGGCCCCGACGCCGAACGCCTCGGCCGGATCGGCGCCTTCGTGGAACTCCACATCGAACAGGGCCGGGCCCTGGACCTGTCGGGCGACGCGGTCGGCGTCGCCTCGGCGATCTGGCCGCACGGCCGCTGGCGGTTCGACTTCACCGGCGAGGCCAACCACGCGGGCACCACCCGCCTGGAGGACCGCCGCGACCCGATGCTGACCTACGCCAACACGGTGCTGGCCGCCCGCAAGAAGGCCCGCCTCGCGGGCGCCCTCGCGACCTTCGGCAAGGTCAGCGTGGAACCCAACGGCGTCAACGCCATCGCCTCACTCGTTCGGGGCTGGCTCGACTCGCGCGCCGCGGACGAGGCCACCCTCGCCGAGGTCGTCACCGCCATCGAGCAGGCCGCGACCGAGCGCGGCGCCCGCGACGGCGTGGACGTGCGGGTCGTCCGCGAATCCTTCACCCCGGTGGTGGAATTCGCCCACGACCTGCGCGACCGCCTCACCGCGCTGCTCGGCGGCGCCGCGCCCGTACCGGTCCTTCCGACCGGCGCGGGACACGACGCGGGCATCCTGTCCGCGACCGTTCCAACCGCCATGCTGTTCGTACGCAACCCCACCGGCGTCTCGCACTCCCCGGCCGAATCGGCGGCCGAGGACGACTGCGTCGCCGGTGTGACCGCACTCGCCGACGTACTGGAAGGTCTCGCGTGCAGGTGACGTACTGGCTGGAGCACGCCTGGCTCGGCACCCATGTCGAGCCGGGCGTCGCGCTCACGGTCGCGGACGAACGCATCACCGAGGTCAGCACAGGCGTGGACGCGCCGCCCGCCGGGGCGACCGTCCTGCGCGGCCTGACCCTGCCCGGCCTGGCCAACGCCCACAGCCACGCCTTCCACCGGGCCCTGCGCGGCACCGTACAAGTCGGCTCCGGGACCTTCTGGACCTGGCGCGAGTTCATGTACGGCGTCGCGCAGAAGCTCACCCCCGACACGTACTTCGACCTCGCGCGCGCCGTCTACGCCGAGATGGCGCTGGCCGGGATCACCGCGGTCGGCGAATTCCACTACCTGCACCACCAGCCGGGCGGCACCCCGTACGACAATCCCAACGCCATGGGCGAGGCCCTGATCGCCGCCGCGGGCGCGGCCGGGATCCGGATCACGCTGCTCGACACCGTCTACCTGCACGGCGGCCTGAACCGGAACGGCTACGCGCCGCTGGCCGGACCGCAGACCCGCTTCGGCGACGGCACCGCCGACCGCTGGTACGAGCGCTGGTCGCAGCTCAAGGGCGGCGGCCACGCGACGATCGGCGCCGCGCTGCACTCGGTGCGGGCCTTCTCCGCGAGCGACGGCTACACGGCCTTCGCCCGCTGGACCGACGGCGTGCCGACGCACATCCACCTGTCCGAGCAGCCCGCGGAGAACGAGGCGTGCGTCGCGGTGCACGGCCGCACCCCGGCCCGGCTGCTCGCGGACTCCGGCTTCTGGAAGCCGACCGCCACCGCCGTGCACGCCACGCACCTCACCGGTGAGGACATCGGCCTGATCGGGCGCGCGGGCAGCACCGTCTGCATGTGCCCCACGACGGAACGCGACCTGGCCGACGGCATCGGCCCGGCGCCCCGGCTCAAGGCGGCGGGCAGCCCGCTGAGCCTGGGCAGCGACAGCCACGCCGTCATCGACCTGTTCGAGGAGGCGCGCGCCATGGAACTGAACGAACGGCTGCGCACCCGCGCCCGCGGCCACTGGACCGCGGCCCAACTGCTGCGCGCCGCCACCGAGGACGGTCACGCGAGCCTCGGCCGACCCGACGCGGGCCGCCTGGAACCGGGCTGCGCCGCGGACTTCACCACGATCGCGCTGGACTCCGTCCGCACCGCCGGACCCCTGCCCCGGCTGGGCGCGGAGACCGCCGTATTCGCGGCCACGGGCGCGGATGTGACGTCCACCGTGGTCGGCGGCCGGCAGATCGTCCGTGACGGGCGGCATCAGCTCGTCGAGGACGTGCCCGCCGCCCTGGCAGCGGCCATCGCGGCCACCCGCTGAGCCCGAGCCGGAACCCGAGCCCGAATCCGAACCCCCTCGCGGGGCGCCCACCGAGCCCGAGCCCGTCCCCGAGCCCCGGCACACCGCCCCCGCCCCCGTGCCCGCGTCCGAAGGAGAACCCCCGCGCGATGACCAGCAGCCCGGCGACCAGCAGCCCGGCGACCAGCGCCCCGAGCGGCCCGGCGCACAGCACGGCCATCACCAACATCGGCAGTCTGGTCACCAACGATCCCTCCCTCCGCACCCCGGAAAACCCCCTCGGCCTGATCCAGGACGCCGCCGTCGTCATCGAGGGCGACCGCGTCGTCTGGACCGGTACCCACAGCAAAGCACCCGCCACTGACAGTCACCACGACGCCGGGGGCCGGGCGCTGCTCCCCGGCTTCGTGGACTCCCACGCGCACCTGGTCTTCGCGGGCGACAGGACCGCCGAATTCCACGCCCGGATGTCGGGCCGCCCCTACTCCGCGGGCGGCATCCGCACCACGGTCGCGGCCACCCGCGCGGCCACCGACGACGAACTGTCGGCGAACGTCGCCCGCTACCTCGCGGAGGCGCTGCGGCAGGGCACCACGACGCAGGAGACCAAGTCCGGCTACGGCCTGACCACGCACGACGAGGCCCGCGCGCTGCGGATCGCGGCCGGTCACACTGACGAGGTGACGTACCTGGGCGCCCATGTCGTCGCCCCGGAGTTCGCCGACGACCCGGCGGCGTACGTCGCCCTGGTGACCGGCGAGATGCTGGACGCCTGCGCGCCGCACGCCCGCTGGATCGACGTCTTCTGCGAGGAGGGCGCCTTCGACGGCGACCAGGCCCGCGCGGTCCTCACCGCGGGCGCGGCCCGCGGACTGATCCCGCGCGTGCACGCCAACCAGCTCTCGTACGGCCCCGGCGTGCGCCTCGCCGTCGAGCTGGACGCGGCCTCGGCCGACCACTGCACGCATCTGACGGACGCTGACGTGGACGCGCTCGCCAGCGCGCCGCGTACGGTCGCGACGCTGTTGCCCGGCGCCGAATTCTCCACCCGGGCCGTCTACCCGGACGCCCGGCGGCTGCTGGACGCGGGCGCGACGGTGGCGCTGTCCACGGACTGCAACCCGGGCTCGTCCTTCACCAGCTCCATGGCCTTCTGCGTGGCCCTCGCGGTCCGCGACATGGGCATGACGCCCGACGAGGCCGTCCTGGCCGCCACCCTCGGCGGCGCCCGGGCGCTGCGCCGTACGGACGTCGGCTCGGTCGCGCCGGGCGCCCGCGCCGATCTGCACCTGCTGGACGCCCCCAGCCACGTCCACCTCGCCTACCGCCCGGGAGTCCCCCTGACGGCGGCGGTGTGGCAGGCCGGGAAGCGCCTCTGAAGCGCCGAGGAGCGCGCCTGAGCGCCCGGGGGAGGCTGCTTAGGGCCTGTGCGGCGGGCGGGCGTGCCAGGGGGCGAAGGGGCCGTTCGTGATCCGCCGGACAGGCCCTAGTCCTCGACCATCAGTCCGCGGCGCAGCCGCGCCAGCGTGCGCGACAGCAGCCGTGACACGTGCATCTGCGAGATGCCCAGCTCCTCGCCGATCTCGGACTGCGTGAGATTGGCGACGAAGCGGAGCGACAAGATGGTGCGGTCGCGCGGTGTGAGCCCGGCGATCAGGGGCTTGAGGGACTCGACGTACTCGATGCCCTCGAGGTCGTGGTCCTCGTAGCCGATCCGGTCGGCCAGCGCGCCCTCCGGGTCGTCCTCCGCGGGCTGGGCGTCCAGCGAACTGGCGGTGTAGGCGTTGCTCGCCGCCATGCCCTCGACGATCTCGTGCTCGGGCAGCCCGAGGCGCTCGGCGAGCTCCCGCACGGTCGGGGAGCGGTCCAGTTGCTGGGCCAGCTCGTCGCCCGCCTTGGCGAGGTCGAGCCGCAGCTCCTGGAGCCGCCGCGGCACCCGTACCGACCAGCTCGTGTCACGGAAGAAACGTTTGATCTCACCGATGATCGTCGGCATCGCGAACGTGGGGAACTCCACACCGCGGCTCAGCTCGAACCGGTCGATCGCCTTGATCAGGCCGATCGTGCCGACCTGGACGATGTCCTCCATCGGCTCGCTGCGGGTGCGGAAGCGCGAGGCGGCGAATTTCACCAGCGCCAGATTGAGTTCGACCAGGGTGTTGCGGACGTACGAGTACTCGGTGGTGCCCTCCTCCAGCGACTGGAGGCGGGCGAAGAGCGTCTTCGACAGAGCGCGGGCGTCGACCGGTCCTATACGGTCGTACGGCGGGATCTCGGGAAGTCCCTCAAGGCCCTTGAGCTGCTCGTGCGCATGATCCAGGCTCAGCCGGGGTGTCATGTGCTCCTCCCTCTCTTGAGACCTTTCGCGACCACTCGCGGCGATGGATGGAGCGGTGCCGTATCTCCACCCCTACCCCGATTCCCCGGCCGGTCGCAAATTCCCTCGAACGGGTGAGGTACGGTCCGCTGGACCGTTCCTGCCGGGCCCGCGACCTCCGACTACCGCGCCATCTGCGAAAAGCGTAGGGTCGGGGGGCGTGTCAACACGGACGCACAGAGGAGCGCACATGGACCGCGATGTGGTCGGCACGGCCGACCTGGGAAGGCTGCGTGTCGAGGTGGGACACCACGGCCGATCCGCGGTCTTCGCCCCCACGGGCGAGTTGGACCACCACACCGCTGACCTGCTGAGCGAGCCGCTCGACGCGGCTCTCGACGCGGGCACCACCCGGCTGGTGATCGACTGCTCGGGCCTGGAGTTCTGCGACTCCACGGGGCTGAACGTGTTGCTGAGCGCGCGACTGCGGGCGGACGCCGCCGGGGGGGCCGTCCATCTGGCCGCCATGCAGCCGACGGTCGCCCGCGTTTTCGAGATCACCGGGGCGGACACGGTTTTCACCGTGCACGCCACGCTGGACCAGGCGCTTCAGGAGTAGCGGGGTGCGTACGGGGGCCATGGGACGTGAGTGGCGATTTCCTGCGGGACGATGTTTGGTGGGCTCCCAGACGTGTTCCCGGAGATCGACCGGGAAGAAGACCGACGGACACCTGTTGGACATCCGTGAGGTGAGGCGCTGATGAGCACCACCCGGCCTTACGCTGCGGACGACCGCGGCTCGGATTCGGGCGAGGGTGAGTCCGACGTGTCGGCGCCCGAGCGGGCCGGTCCCGACGAACCGGTGCGGAAGCTGGCGCTGTCGGGCGAGAGCGGCATTGTTCCGCGCGCCCGTGACTTCACCCGGCAGGCACTGCGCGACTGGGGCTGGCTGCCCGCCGCGAGCGCGGACCGCAGAGCCGCCGCCGAGGACGTGCTGCTGGTCGTCTCCGAGCTGGTCACCAACGCCTGCCTGCACGCGGGCGGCCCCGACGAGCTGCGGCTGCGCCGCAACCCCAAGTCGCTGCGTCTCGAAGTTGTCGACAGCGGCCCCGGCGAGCCGTCGCCCCGTACCCCGCACCGCGCGGGCCGTCCCGGCGGCCACGGCATGTTCATCGTGCAGCGGCTCTGCCTCGACTGGGGCGTGATCCGCGAGGCCGACCGGCCGGGCAAGACGGTCTGGGCGGAACTGGCCGCACCGGCGTAACCGCGACGGCCGCCGCCCGGCGGCCACGACCGGACCCCTCCCGGTCAGGGCGACCTTTCCGTACGGTCGCGCCCGTACGCCCGCACCGGTACGCGCCCGCCCTGACGCGTTCCCGTCCGCGCACGCGTGCTTCCGTACGCCCACGCTCGCCGTCTGTACGCCCGAGCTCGCCCTCATCCGCGCACGCCTGCTCCCGTACGCCCACGCGCGCCGTCGCGCGCCTGCGGGTCCGCCTTCGCGCGCCCGGTTTCCGTCGGTGCGACGCCTCTCTTCCCTCTCCGACCTCACCGGCGTACCCTCACGCCAAATCTGATGTGCCGTCAGATCTGCCGGTGCGGGTGGCGGCGGAGGGAGATGGGCCGATGAGCAGGACCAGGGCGGGTTTCGTGGTGGCCGGGATAGCGGCGGGGGCGGTCGTCATGACCGGCGCCCCAGCCGCGCAGGCGGCCACGGTGAACGTCAACTACCACTGCAAGACGCCGATCGGCGACAAGAGCGCGGTCTCGCCGATCGACATCGCGGCCACGCCCAGCGGCTCGTCGTACCGCCTGAAGATGACCTTCCAGAAGGGCGTCTCGTCCAGTCCGATCGAGCTGGGCAAGGGGGCGATGAACCCGCACGCGACGATCCTGCTCGGCGGCGCGGACAGCGGTTCGCTCACGGTGACGGGACCGTCCAACCCGGCCCCGATCCCGGCCAACACGCCGATCAAGATCACCGATCTGTCGGGCACGTACACCCCGAAGGCGAGCGGCAAGGTCACCTTCACGCCCGGCGTGCTGACCATCCTGGCGCTGGGCACGACGACGACCTGCACGGCCGATCCCAAGCCGGGGGTGTCGCTCACCCTCACCGTCAAGGCGGCGGGCGGATCGAGCGGTTCTGGCGGGTCGAGCGCGTCCGGCGGGTCGAGCGCGTCCGGCGGTACGACGGGCTCCGGCGGCTCGTCGGGTTCCGGCGGTACGAGCGGAGGTTCGAGCGGCAACCTCGCGCAGACCGGCTCCGACGACGGCGTGGTCGCCCTCGGCACCCTCGGCGGCACGGTGCTGCTGTTCGGGGCCGGTGGCGCGCTCTGGCTGACCCGCCGCACCCGGCGCCGCGTCTGACGATCTGACGGATCGTCACATACGGTCGGCGCTCTCCATTGACTTCTCCTGACCGCCCGGCCTCAATGGCCACCGTCGGCGCGGGAAATGGGACGCCGCGTCACGAACACGGATCAAGGGGACGATATGAACGCTCATTCGCGCAGGGCGCCGGGCCGCCGAGGCCCACGAAGACCAGCCACCGTCGCGCGCCGGCTCGTGGCGGTCGTCGGTACGGCGGCGCTCGTCGTCGGCGGCGGGACGGTGCTCGCCGCCTCGGCGCACGCCAACACCCCGGTCGACTTCGCCACGCACTGCGTCCCGCCGGCCGTCGCCGGGCTGCCGCCCATCGACGGCACGTCCACCGCCACCGTCACCGTGGACGACGCGACGCCGAAGGTCGGCGACACCGTCCACGTCACCTACACGCTCAGCCGGGCCGCGGCGAGCAACCCGACCGACATCGCCCTGCCCGCCGACGTGGTCACACCGCACGCCGTCGTGGTGCTCGGCGGCGCGCAGACCGGCGCCGTCACGGTGGACGGCCCCAAGAGCAACCCGCCGATCCCCGGCAAGGGCGCCTTCCCCGCGCTGGTCATGCACGGCAGCTTCACCGCCACCGCGGCGGGCACGATCACGCTGTCGCCCGGCGACTACACCATCCACACCAGCTACATCCTGGAGCTGGACACCGTCTGCACCGTGACGAATCCGCCCGCGCCGGTCTCCGAGACGGTCACGGCGAGCGGCTCGGTGCCGACCAACAACCGTGCCATCGGGCTGAGTTCGGCGTCCGGCGACCCGGGCGCGGCGGTGAGGGTGACCGGCAGCCACTTCACCGAGGGCGCCACCGTCACCATCGCGGGCCGCTCCGGCGCCGACGGGACGGCCGACCGTACGACGGCCACCGCCGACTCCTACGGCGGCTTCACGGCGTCGCTCACCGTCAACGACCCCGCGACCACCGGGATCGTGGCGTACGAGGGCGGCGCGTACGACCCCGCGACCGCCGCCGGACCCGCCGCGTACACCGTCAATGACAACACTCCCGTACCGCCCGGCGCGCAGAAGGTCACGGCGTCGGTCGTCCCGGGCACCCTGTCGATGACGCAGGCCGGTGACACGGTCACCATGACGCCCGTCGACTTCGGCGCGGGCGGCACGTCCAGCGGCGCGCTCAGGACCGTCACCGTCACGGACTTCCGCGGCGGCTCCACCGGCTGGTCGCTCACCGGCAAGGTCAGCGACTTCACCGGCCCGGACGGGTCGCGGATCGGCGCGGACAAGCTCGGCTGGACACCCGCCTGCGCGACCGCGACGGGCAGCCCGGGCAACTGCGTGGCGGGCAGCGCCGGTTCCGTCGGCAGTACGGGAGCCACCCTGGCCTCCGCGCCCGACGCCGCGGCGACCGGCGGCGAGTTCACCGTCGACGCCGTTCTCTCACTCGATATTCCGCGGTTCAGCCCCGCCGGAACCTACTCGGGAGTCTTGACCCTGACCCTGACCTGACGCACAGTCAGATACTGCTGCCGACCGAGGGAGTTGACGAGGATGTCGTGGTCGCGAGCACGGTCGTGGTCACCGCCGCCGTCCCGGTCCCGCCCGCGCGCCGCCCGGGTCGGGGCCGACGCGCGGACGCGTACGCGGATACGCGTGCGGCCCCGTCCGCCGCTTCCGGACGTGCTCGCGGGCACACCTGCGGGGACACCCGCGGGCACACCTCGGGGCGTACTTCCTCGCGGACGGGCGCGGGCGCGGGCACGGTCCGCGGCGGCCACGGGCCTGCGCGCGCTCACCGCGACCGGGGCCGTCGTGGCGGTCGGCCTCGCCGCTCTCCTCGGTCCGGCGGCGGGACCGGCCGGCGCCGCCGACAACGGGCGCTGGTCGGTTTTCCCCGCCCCTGCCGCGGGCGCCGCCGACCCCAGTGCCACCGGCCAGGAACGGCAGTTCTTCACCCTCCAGGCCGACCCCGGCACCACCGTCAAGGACAAGGTGTCGGTCTCCAACCTCTCCACCGCGCCGATGACCTTCAGGCTCTACGGCGCCGACGCGTACAACACCCCGCGCGACGGCGGCTTCGCCGTCCGGGGCCCCGACGAGACCAACCGCGACGTCGGCACCTGGATCCGGCTCGCCAAGACCACGCTGACCGTGCCGCCGCGCACCCGCGCCGACATCCCGTTCACCCTCGCCGTCCCGGCCAACGCCTCGCCCGGCGATCACCCCGGCGCGATCGTCGCCCTGGACACCCGGACCGACGAGGGCTCGGGCAAGGTCGCGGTCGGCGTGCGCCGGGCGGTCGGCGCGCGCGTCTACCTGCGGGTCGGCGGGCCGAGCCTGGCCGCGCTCTCCGTCGAACACCTCACCGTCAGCCACGGCGACCCGCTGCTTCCCGGCACCGGCAGCACGGCCGCCACCATCCACTACACGCTGGTCAACCGCGGCAATGTCACCCTGTCGCCGCGCCTGGCCGTCAAGGCCACCGGCCTGTTCGGCCGCACCCTGCTCAACCGCCCGGCCCGCGACCTGCCCCTCGAACTCCTGCCGGGACAGCAGGTCAGCCTCACCGAGAAGTGGGCGGGCGCCCCGGCCTTCGACCGCGTCTCGGTCCGGCTGACCGTCAGCACCGCGACCGGCGGCGTCGACGAGCGCGGCACCGCCTCGTACCTCGTCGCACCCTGGCTCGCGGTGGCGCTCGTCCTGGCCGGACTCGCGGTGTCGGCCGTCTGGTACGTACGCCGCCGGCGGTCGCGGCACCCGGCGGCGGAAGCCGCTGAGGCGGCATCTGGCGCCGGGCCGGACGCGGTGCCGGACGCTTCGGATACGTACACGGGCCCCGGTCCGCGTGCGGGCACGGGCGCGGGCGGGGACACCGACACGGACACCGGCTCAGGTGCGGATACGGGCGCGGACTCCGGCCCCGGCACCGCCGTCATCGGCGCGCCGACGGGCGGGAGTTGACGTGCGGGCGACGCGAAGCGGGCTTCTGGGACGGCGGTTGGGCCTCGGGCGGCGGGCACGGCTCCGGCGGCCGGTCCTCGCCTTCGTCACCGCCCTTGTCCTGACGGCCGGTTCGGCCGTCGCGGCACCGGCAGCGCTCGGCGCGCCCGCCGACTCCGCCGTGCTCCGCGCGCCCGCCGCCGCCACGGCGCCGACCGTCGTGGCGCACCCCGGCGCGGCCCGCCCCGGCGGCGACGTCACCGTGGTCGGCGCGGGCTGGAAACCCGGCACCCTGCTGGCCATCCTGCTCTGCGGCCAGGACGCGATCGGCGGCACCAACTCCTGCGCCAACGCCTCCGGCCGGGCCGTCACCACCGACGCGGCGGGGAAGTTCAGCCGCGGGCTGCCGGTCGTGGCGCCGCCGAAGCCGTGCCCCTGCGTCATCCACGTGTCCACGGTGACCGGTGAACAGCTCACCGTGGACGCGCCGTTCACCGTCACAGGACACCCCACCGCGCCGCTGCCCGCGCGGACCGGCACCGGCAGGCTCGCCGTACTGACCGCGCGGCTGCGCGGCGGCGGCGGACTGCTCACCTGGTTCGGCGCGCCCGCGCACCGCACGCTCGTGTTCACCGTCGGCAATCTGGGCTCGGGCGCCGTCAAGGACCCGGCCTTCGACATCGGCGCCTCGCACGGCGTCTACGCACCCCGGTGGGACCGCCAGCAGTGGCACGGCACGGTCGCGCCCGGCGGGAAACAGCGGATCGGCTTCCCGGTGGAGCTGGGCTCCGGCGCGCACGGCGCGTACACCGTACAACTGCGCTACGGCGGAAAGGTGCTGGTCACCGAGGCGTGGTCGGTCGGGCGGCCGTGGGGCGTCACCCTCTTCTGGATCCTGCTCTTCCTGGTCGTCCCGGCCGCCGTCTTCCGGCTCGGGATGCTGGCGGTCGACCGGCTCAGGCCCGGCGCGGGAGCCGCCGTGCCCGGCGGGCGGCCCGCGTGGCACCCGGCGACCGTACTGGCCCACCTGCCGCTGAAGGCCGCCGTCCCGCGCGGACGCCACGCGCCGCCCGGACCGCCGCCACCGGCCTCCGCGCCCCCGCGGCCCTCGTACGCGCCGGACGCGGGCCCGCTGCCCTGGTTCACCCACGGCGCCCTGCCCGCCCTGCGCGGCTCCGTGCCGCCGCGCTCTTCCGACTCCGACTCCGGCTTCGGGTCCGGCTCCGGGCCCGGGTCCGGGTCCGACGAGAGCCCCGCCCCGAGCCCCCCTTCGAAAGGAAGCCCGTGACCATACGACGAAGCGCGTCCGCGGCCGTGGCCGCCCTGCTGCTCGGCGGCGGATCGGTGCTGATGACCGCGGGGGCCGCGCACGCCGCGGAATCCGACTTCGCGACCAGGTGCGTGCCCCCGGCCGCGTCAGGACTCGGCCCCATCGACGGCACCACCAAGGCCGACATCACCGCGCCCGCCACCGCCAAGGTCGGCGACACGGTCACCGTCACCTGGAAGACCGTCCAGGCCGCCTCCAAGAACCCCGACATCATCGACCTGCCCGCCGACAAGGTGCAGCCGTCCGGCAAGGTCACACTCGGCGGCGCCCAGACCGGCACCCTCGACGTCCAGGGCCCGCGCCGGAATCCGGCCATCCCCAAGAACAGCGAAATGAAGCTCTCCGACATGACCGGCACCCTCAAGCTCACCAAGGCCGGTGACATCACCCTCTCCCCGGGCGCCTACACCATCAACGTCAGCTACCCGATCTCCACCGACACCGTCTGCACCCCCACGGCCGCCGTGCCGGTCGCCACCACGATCAAGGTGACGGAGGGGGACGCGACTTCCGGCGGTACGACGACGGGCGGCACGACAACCTCGGGCGGTACGACCACCGGAGGCACATCCGGAGGCACGTCCGGCGGCACGTCCGGTGGGACAGGCGGCGGGACGGGCGGCACCTCGTTCAAGGGGACGTCCGTGGACGTGCCGTACGCCTGCAAGACGCTGATCGGTGACAAGTCGGCCACCTCGAAGGTCGAGATCGACGCGGCGAAGGCGTCCTCCGGCTACGACCTCACCGTGAAGTTCGGCAACAGCGTGATGGACAGCCCGAGTCCGATCAGCAAGGGCATGATCACACCGAGTATCACCGTGCTGCTCAGCGGTGCCCAGACCGGCTCCCTCACGCTCACCGGCTCCCCGAACAGCACCGCCTTCGCCCAGAACGCGCCCATCACCATCGACGACATCAAGGGCCGCTTCGTGCCCGGCAAAACCGGCAAGGTCGGGCTGAGCCCCGGCACCCTCGTCATCAAACTCACCGACGGCGGCACCGCCGTCGCCACCTGCACGCCCACGAAGGCCGCCCCGGTCTCCCTCACCCTCGACACCACCGCCGCCCCCGGCGGCGGCACGACCGGCTCCACGACCACCGGCGGCGCCACCGGCTCCACGACCGGCGGTTCGAGCACGACCGGCTCCACTACGGGCGGCGACCTCGCCGCCACCGGCTCCGACGCCAACGGCCCCCTCCGCGCCCTCGGTTACGTCGCCGCCACCGCCCTCCTCCTCGGCGCCGCCGTCCTCACCTTCACCCCCTGGCGCCGCTTCCTCCGCCGCTGACCCGCGCAGGACGGCCCGCGACATCAGCCGGGCGACGGGCTGTTGTCGCGGCCCGCGGGACCACGTAGCGTCGGCCGACGTGAACCCCGGACCGGCGCTACGCCACTCACGGATCGGCCATCCGGCGGAGGACTGACCGGACAGCGGGTGCGCGGAAGGCACCCCCGCTCGGCACGCGGACCTCCCGGCGCTCGTGCGCCGCGAGTCCCTTTTCCGTGTCGAGCACCAGCGAGGCCAGCCGTATGACCGTCACGTTCAACCACACCATCGTCGCTGCGAAGGACCGCGAGGAATCGGCGCGGTTCTTCCGAGAGCTGCTGGAACTTCCCGAGGCGCCGTCCTGGGGTCCGTTCACCAACGTCCAGCTCGACGCAGGGGTGCTGCTCCAGTTCGCCGAGCCGCCGGTGGAGATCCAGATGCAGCACTACGCGTTCCTGGTCGACGACGCACTCTTCGACCGGGCCTACCGGCGGCTGTGCGACCGCGCCGTCGAGCACTGGGCCGATCCGCAGATGCGCCGCCCCGGTGAGATCAACACCGAACACGGCGGCCGGGGCGTCTACTTCAAGGACCCCGCGGGCCACGCGATCGAACTGATCACCCGCCCCTACCTCTAACCGTCCGGCCCCGGCAGCCCCGCCCCCGAAGGCTTCGGCGGCGGGGCTGCCCCCGCGTCCGGACGCCGACAGCCCGTCCGTGGCCGCTCCACCGGCACTCCGGCCGCTGCCGGGAAGCTCTCCGGCGGCACTCCGGCGGCTCTCCGGCAGCTGTCCGGCAGCCCCGCGCCAGGAGCCGCGAGCGGAGCCGTGACAGGGGGCGCGGCGGGTGGCGTGGGGCGGCTCTCCGTACCACCGCCTCCCCGGCGCCCGGTGCGGACTACCATCAAGCCCATGACCCGCGTACTTCTCGCCGAGGACGACGCATCCATCTCGGAACCGCTCGCGCGCGCACTGCGCCGAGAGGGCTACGAGGTCGAGGTGCGCGAGGACGGACCCACCGCTCTGGAGACGGCACTGCTCGGCGCCGTCGATCTGGTGGTGCTCGACCTGGGCCTGCCCGGCATGGACGGCCTCGATGTGTGCCGCAGGATCCGTACCGAGGGACACACCTTCCCGGTGCTGGTCCTCACCGCGCGGGCCGACGAGGTCGACACCGTCGTCGGCCTGGACGCCGGCGCGGACGACTACGTCACCAAGCCGTTCCGCCTGGCGGAGCTGCTGGCCCGGGTGCGGGCGCTGCTGCGCCGCGGCACCACCGAGTCCACCCAGCCCGCCACCCACGGCGTCCGGATCGACGTCGAGTCGCACCGGGCGTGGATGGGCGACGACGAGCTCCAGCTCACCGCAAAGGAGTTCGACCTGCTGCGCGTGCTCGTACGCGACGCGGGCCGGGTCGTCACGCGGGAGCAGCTCATGCGCGAGGTCTGGGACACCACCTGGTGGTCCTCGACCAAGACGCTGGACATGCACATCTCGTGGCTGCGCAAGAAGCTCGGCGACGACGCGGCCAGCCCCCGCTACATCTCCACCGTGCGCGGCGTCGGCTTCCGGTTCGAGAAGAACTGACACGCTGGCTCCATGCGCCGCCGTCTGATCTCCTCCACGCTGGCCGTGGTGCTCGTCGTGATCGCCGTCTTCGGGATCTCCCTGGTCATCGTGGAGACCCGGACGATCGAGAGCAGCGCCCAGGAGAGCGTGGACTCCGAGGCGGTGCGCCTGGTCGGCATCGTGGAGAACCGCATCCTGGCGGGGGAGAGCATCACCGCCAAGGGCCTGGACCGGCAGATCGCCGCCGACCGTTACGCGGTGGTGCAGGTGTCCGGCCACCCCGAGGTGACGCTCGGCGACAAGCCCAAGGGGCGGGTGCTGGCGTCCCGGCAGTCCGGCGGCCACGGCGAGAAGGTGCTGGTCGAGGAGCCGCGCTCCAAGGTCAGCCAGGAGATCGGCCGCACCCTGCTGGTGATCCTGGCGGTCGCGCTGCTCGCGGTGCTGGCCGCCGTGATACTGGCCGTCCTCCAGGCCCGCCGGCTGGTCAGCCCGCTCACCGATCTCGCCGAGACCGCCGAGCGGCTCGGCTCCGGCGACCCGCGCCCCCGGCACCGCCGCTACGGCGTCCCGGAACTGGACCGGATCGCCGACGTCCTGGACGCCAGCGCCGACCGGATCGGCCGGATGCTCACCGCGGAACGACGGCTCGCGGCCGACGCCTCCCACCAGCTCCGTACGCCGCTGACCGCGCTGTCCATGCGGCTGGAGGAGATCGTGGCGACCGCCGACGACCAAGAGGCGGTCAAGGAGGAGGCGACGATCGCGCTCGGCCAGGTCGAGCGGCTCACCGACGTCGTGCAGCGGCTGCTGACCAACGCCCGCGACCCGCGCAGCGGCTCCGCCGTCGACTTCGACCTCGACGAGGTGATCAAGCAGCAGGTCGAGGAGTGGCGGCCCGCGTACCAGAACGAGAACCGGACCATCGCGCGCTCCGGCACCCGGGGGCTGCGCGCGGTCGGCACCCCCGGCGCGGTCGCGCAGGTGCTCGCCACGCTGATCGAGAACTCGCTGATGCACGGCGCGGGCACCGTCACCCTGCACACCCGCGTCACCGGCAACCAGGCCGTCGTGGAGGTCACCGACGACGGGCAGGGCGTGCCGCCGGACCTCGGCGGGCGGGTCTTCGAGCGGACGGTCAGCGGGCGCAACTCCACCGGGCTCGGCCTCGCGGTCGCCCGCGACCTGGCGGAGGCGGACGGCGGACGGCTGGAACTGCTCCAGCAGCGGCCCCCGGTCTTCGCGCTCTTCCTGTCCCGCGAGATCCCGTCGCCGCCGCCCCGCGCGGACGTCGTGAGCTGAGGACGCCGTGAGCTGAGGCGGCCGGAAGAGAAGCGGCCGGAAGAGAAGCGGCCCGGTCGAGCGGGACGAGAAGCCGCTCAGTTGAAGCGGTCGTCTTCCCTGGCCGCCGCGGCCTGCCGGGCCCTGACAGCGGCGCTGGCGGTCGCACCGGACGCCTTCGGCCCCTTGCCGTCGGCCAGGAACGCCTCGGCCTGCTCCACGGCCTCGCGCGCGGGCAGCGCCCGGAAGACCCAGGTCCGGTAGGACCAGAAGCGGAAGAGCGTGGCCACGCCGATGCCGACGAATTTGAAGATGTTGGCCTGGAGCGAGCTGTCCCAGCCGAAGCCGTACACCGCCGTGTAGAGCACGCCGTTCTCGATCACCAGGCCGATGGCGCTGAAGAAGAGAAAGAGGCTGAGCTCCTTCGTGCGGCCCGCCTTGTCGCGGTCACGGTAGGTGAAGTACCGGAAGCCCACGTAGTTGAAGGCGATGGACACCACGGTCGCCAGGATGCTGGCCCGTACGGTCTGGAGCTCGGTGCTGTGCCGCACCAGGTTGAACACCCCGATGTTGACCAGCACACCGGCGGCGCCGACGACCCCGAACTTCGCGATCTCGCGGTACAACAGCCGCAGTCGGGAACGCAGCTCTCGCAGTCCGCTCATGGTGATCGCTCGGCCCTGTCTGTGGAAGGTGGGGGGCGGGTGCCGTCATGGGTGGGAACGGGGTGGAATCCGCTGAGAAACCGGGTGACGAGGGGGCACGGTCGGTGTCCCTGCGTGTCGCCCCGTGTCTCCGTGTTGTCTCCACCACATGTTAACCGTGCCGTACGGAGCTACGTCGATCGGAGCCGGTCATTCGTGTCCCCGCGTGGCGGATACCCTGGTGGCACCCCCTACGAGTACCAGCCCGCGCACCTCCGGCAGGAAAAAACGTGACATTCCCGGTAGTCGGCATGATCGGCGGCGGCCAGCTCGCCCGCATGACCCACGAGGCGGGCATCCCGCTCGGCGTCAGGTTCAGGATTCTCAGCGACACCCCTCAGGACTCGGCGGCCCAGGTGGTCGCCGACGTGACCGTGGGTGACTACCGGGACCTCGCGACCCTGCGGGCCTTCGCCCAGGGGTGCGACGTGCTGACCTTTGACCACGAGCACGTACCGGCCGAGCACCTGCGCGCCCTGGAGGCGGACGGCGTCGTCGTACGCCCGGGGCCCGACGCGCTGGTGCACGCCCAGGACAAGGGCGTCATGCGCGCCCGCCTCGCCGAGATCGGCGTGCCCTGCCCGGTCAACCGCATCGTCACCGACCCCGCCGACGTCACCCGGTTCGCCCAGGAGCAGGCCGGGGGCTACCCCGTGGTCCTGAAGACCGTGCGCGGCGGCTACGACGGCAAGGGCGTGTGGATCGCCCGCTCCGAGGCCGACGCCGCCGAGCCCTTCCGCGCGGGCGTCCCGGTGCTCGCCGAGGAGAAGGTGGACTTCGTACGGGAGCTGGCGGCCAATGTCGTCAGGTCGCCGCACGGCCAGGCCGTCGCGTACCCGGTCGTGGAGTCCGTCCAGGTCGACGGGGTGTGCGACACCGTGATCGCGCCCGCGCCCGGCCTGTCCGACGCCCTGTCCGCGCGGGCCCAGCAGCTCGCGCTGACCGTCGCGCGCGAGCTGGGCGTGGTCGGCCACCTCGCCGTGGAGCTGTTCGAGACCCGCGCGGCCGACGGCAGCTCCGCCATCCTGGTGAACGAGCTGGCGATGCGCCCGCACAACAGCGGCCACTGGACCATGGACGGCGCCGTCACCTCGCAGTTCGCCAACCACCTGCGCGCCGTCCTCGACCTGCCGCTCGGCGACCCGCGCCCGCGCGCCCGCTGGACGGTCATGGCCAACGTGCTCGGCGGCGACTTCCCCGACATGTACGCGGCCTACCTGCACTGCATGGCCCGCGACCCGGGTCTGAAGATCCACATGTACGGCAAGGACGTGAAGCCCGGCCGTAAGGTCGGCCACGTCAACACCTACGGCGACGACCTGGCGGACGTGCGCGAGCGCGCCCGGCACGCGGCCGACTATCTGCGAGGAACGATCGATGAGTAACCCCGCCGCTTCCGCCGGGAGCCCGCTGGTCGGCGTCGTGATGGGCTCGGACTCCGACTGGGAGGTCATGGAGGCCGCCGCGCAGATCCTCGACGAGTTCGAGGTGCCCTACGAGGTCGACGTGGTCTCCGCGCACCGCATGCCGCACGAGATGATCGCGTACGGCGAGCAGGCCGACGGCCGCGGCCTGAAGACCATCATCGCGGGCGCGGGCGGCGCCGCCCACCTGCCCGGCATGCTCGCCTCCGTCACTCCGCTGCCGGTCATCGGCGTGCCCGTGCCGCTGAAGTACCTCGACGGCATGGACTCGCTGCTGTCCATCGTCCAGATGCCCGCGGGCGTCCCGGTCGCCACCGTCTCGGTCGCGGGCGCCCGCAACGCCGGGCTGCTCGCCATCCGCATCCTCGCCGCCCACGACCCCGAACTCCTCACCCGGATGCGGGAGTTCCAGCAGTCGCTCAACGAGCAGGCGACGGAGAAGGGCAAGCGGCTGCGCGCGAAGGCGAAGGGCGCGGGCGGCTTCGGCTTCTGACCCGCAAGGCGCGTAAGCCCGTAGGCCCGTAGCCCCGCAAGGCCCGCAAGGGCCGCCGCCCTCGGCTCCCGGCCGTCGACGCCAACACCCGCTCCCCACCCGGAGGTACGACGTGGACCACCTGACGCACGCCCGCGAACTGCTCGCCGCCCACCCCGTGGTGGACGGGCACAACGACCTGCCGTGGGCGCTGCGCGAGCAGGTGGCGTACGACCTCGACCGGCTCGACATCGCCGCCGACCAGAGCGACCGGCTGCACACCGACATCCCGCGGCTGCGGGCGGGCGGCGTCGGCGCGCAGTTCTGGTCGGTGTACGTGTCGGTGGAGCTGACCGGCGGCGAGGCCGTCACCGCGACGCTCGAACAGATCGACGTCGTACGGCGGTTGGCCGACCGCTACCCGGCCGACCTGCGGCTCGCGCTGACCGCCGACGACATGGAGACCGCCCGTACCGAGGGCAGGATCGCCTCCCTGATGGGCGCCGAGGGCGGCCACTCCATCGACTGCTCGCTGGGGACGCTGCGCGGCCTGTACGACCTCGGCGTCCGCTACATGACGCTCACGCACAACGACAACACCCCGTGGGCGGACTCGGCGACCGACAAGCCCGTCGCGGGCGGTCTCACCGCCTTCGGCGAGGAGGTCGTGCGCGAGATGAACCGGCTCGGGATGCTGGTGGACCTCTCCCACGTCTCGCCCGACACCATGCGCGCCGCGCTGCGGGTCGCCGAGGCCCCGGTGCTCTTCTCGCACTCCTCGTCCCGCGCCGTCTGCGACCACGTGCGCAACATCCCCGACGACGTACTGGCCGCGCTGCCCGCCAACGGCGGTGTCGCGATGGCGACCTTCGTGCCCAAGTTCATCCTGCCCGCCGCCATCGAGTGGACCGCGGCGGCCGACGAGAACATGCGCGCCCACGGCCTGCACCACCTCGACACCACCCCGGACGGCATGGCCGTGCAGCGCGCGTACGAGGCCGCCCACCCGCGCCCGGTCGCCACCGCGGCCACCGTCGCCGACCACCTCGACCACATGCGGGCCGTCGCGGGCGTCGACCACATCGGCATCGGCGGCGACTACGACGGCACGGCCTTCACCCCCGACGGCCTCGCCGACGTCTCCGGCTACCCGCACCTGATCGCCGAACTGCTCACCCGCGGCTGGTCCGACCCGGACATCGCCAAGCTGACCTGGAAGAACGCGGTACGGGTGCTGCGCGAGGCCGAGTCGGCCGCCGCGGCGATCCGCGCCCGGCGCGGCCCCTCGACGGCGACGATCGCGGCCCTGGACGGCCCGCGCGCCTGACCCCGTGGAGGCGAAGACGCCCGCTCAGAGCACCTTGCGCCGCACCAGCGCGCCCAGCGTCAGCGCGGCGGGCACCAGCGGCAGCCAGACCGTGACGATGCGGTAGCCGAGCACGGCGGAGGCGGCGGCGGTCGTCGAGGCGCCCGCCGCCACCAGGGCCAGGGCGAGCGCCGCGTCGACCGACCCGATCCCGCCGGGCGTCGGCACGGCCGCCGCCAGACACGTGGCGAGCAGATACGCGAGCGCGACGTGCGCGGCGGAGACCGGTATCCCCAGCGCGAGCGTGACCGCGGCGAGACCGGCGGCCTGGAGCGCGGGGAAGGCCAGCGAGCCGCCCCACAGCGCGAGCGCGCGGGACGGCCGGGTGTGCAGCGTGCGGGCGTCGGTGAGCGCCGCCGCCAGGAAGTCGCGGATCGTACGGCGCAGCGGCCGGAGCAGCGCCAGCGCGAGCGCCGCCGCGCCGAGCACGAGAACGGCCAGCAGCCCGAGGAGCAGCAGCGCGTTGCCGTCGGGCAGCAGGCCGCGCAGGTGCAGCGCGTGCGGGAAGAGCGCGAGCAGCACCAGCAGCAGCGTCACCCGGCCGACGGACTCCGCCAGCGAGTACAGCGCGAGGGCGGCCGACGAGCGGAGCAGCGGAAGCCCCTGGGTGCGCAGGAAGCGCAGATTGACCGCGCTCGCGCCGATCCCGGCGGGGGCGAGCTGTCCCGCGGCCGACGCGGCGAACTGCGTGGCCAACAGGCGGGCGGGCGGCAGCGGTTCGAGCACCGTGCCCTGCCGGGCCACGGCGTTGGCGACCCAGCCGAGGCCGGTCGCCGCGAGCGCGGCCAGCAGCCAGCCACGGTTGGCGGCCAGCAGGTCACGGCAGCCGGTCTCGATCAGCGACCAGTGCTGCGACACCCAGCCGCCGACGAGCAGCACGGGTATGAGCCCGGCGAGGGTGCGCCACGGCACCCGCGTACGCCTGCGGGCCGGTCGCCCGGCCGCTTCCCCGGCGTCCCCCTCGTCGGCGTCCCCCTCTTCCCGCCCCTCGTCCCCCTGATGTATTCGTTCTCGCTGCTCCAGTGGTGCGGCTTCCCCCGGTGGTCGTCGCAGGGATGCCCGCAGCCGCAGTGGAGTTCGGAGCATGGCCACCGCTCTCGGTCGTCCCCGCCAGTCACGCGCCTACCGGATCGTAGTACCGCGAGCAGGATGCAACGGCCGGAATACGGCCGGGCGTCGGACGGCCGATGACCAGGGGGCGGAGCGGTGACCGCGGGGCGACGGCGGCGGGGCCGCCGGGGGACGGCGGCCGTTCAGCAGGCGCAGAGGCAGAACGGGTGCCCGGCGGGGTCCGCGTACACGCGCCAGTTGCGCGCGCCGTCCAGGTCGCCCTCCAGGAGCGTCGCGCCCAGCGCGAGCACCTGCTTCTCCGCGCTGTCCATCGCGGCGCGCTCCACAGCGATGTCGAGGTGGAACTGCTGGGGGCGCTCGGGGTCGGGCCAGCGGGGCGCCCGGTGGGCCGGGGCGAGCTGGAAGGACAGGCGCTGGCCGTCCTCGCGGTTGAGGTCGACCCAGTCGTCCTCCGACGCGTCGACCGTGCCGCCGACCAGCTCGGCGTAGAAGGCGGCCAGCGCGCGCGGGTCGGGACAGTCCAGGACGACCGCGCCCAAGGTGCCGATCATGACGGATTCCTCTCGTGGTGGGCTGCCGTGCCACCGGCCGGGGGGCCGGCCGCGGGGCCCGGGTTTTCGGGTAAGCGTACAACGGGTGCCAGGAAATCGGGCTCAGCCGGGAACGGTTACATAAACAAG
>NZ_JBEXNE010000028.1:0-84610 GCF_040610915.1 Streptomyces sp. NPDC003300
GGGGGGGGTGTTTTTGGTTCCCCGCCCCCCTTTGGGGGGGGCCGGGGGGGGCGTTGGGCCCGGCGGTTCCCCCCCCACTCCCCCCCCCCGGGGGGGGGGGCCCCCCCCGGGGGGGGCCCCCACCGCTCAGTCGTATTGCGACAACGTTCTCCGATGACGGGTACCCCGGATATTCCGGGACAGGATGACAATGCTGGGGCGCCGCCCGCATCACCAGCGGTTCCACCTCCAGCGGGCAGCGCTCCAGTGCCCGCGACCGGGCCGGGGCGACCCCGGCACTGGCATTCAGGGGCAGTGGCATTCAGCGGCATTGACATCATTGACATTCAGCGTTCAGGAACGCGGCGCTCATTCCGCGCCGCGCACGGTCTTGTCCGCGCGCGGTATCGGGTGTTCGGCATGTCCCGTCCGCGCTCACCGCGGACGGGGCCGGACGAGCTGACCTCTCAGGCGAAGGTGTCGCAGGCCGAGACGGCTCCGGAGGTGTAGCCCTTGGTGAACCACTGCTGGCGCTGCGCCGATGAGCCGTGGGTCCAGGTGTCCGGCGTGACCTTGCCCTGGTACTTCTGCTGGATACGGTCGTCGCCGACAGCGGCCGCCGCGTCCAGGCCCACAGTGATGTCGGCCTGCGTCAGGTCGGTGATCAGCGGCTTTCCGCTCGCGGGGTCCGGGGTGGTCGTGGCGTGGTGGGCCCACACTCCGGCGTAGCAGTCGGCTTGGAGTTCGAGTTTCACCGAGCCGCTGTTCTCGCCCTGGCCGCTGCCGTGCGAGATGGTGCCGCTGAGGTCCTGAATGTGGTGTCCGTATTCGTGCGCGATGACGTATGCCTCGGCGAACGGGCCTCCCTTGGCACCGAACTTGCCTGTGAGCTCGTCGAAGAACCCGAGGTCGAGGTAGACCTTGTCGTCGGCGGAGCAGTAGAAGGGGCCGACCTCCGACGTCGCCTCGCCGCAGCCGGTGTTGACCCTGTCGGTGAACAGCAGGGTCGGCGCCTGGGTGTAGGACTTTCCTGCGGCTGTCTCCGTCTGCTTCCAGAATGCCTGGACGCTGTCGACCACGGCCACGATCCGGCAGTCGTCCTTCTTGTTGGCGTCCGCCCCGGTCCGGCAGTTCGCCGCGAGATCGCCGGGCGCGACGCCCTGGGAGCCGCCGGATCGCGCGGCGCTGTCAGAGGTGCCGCCCGAGCTGAGCAGACCGGGGTCCACCCCGAACACCACAGAGGCGATCACGACCAGCAGCCCTACCACCCCACCGCCCACGGTCTTTCCGCCACCGGGAATCCCGCCCCGTGCGCCGCCTCGGTTGTCCTGCACCTCGGAGGTGTCCAGGGCGGCATCGTCGTCGAACTGCATCAGCTGACTCTCCCTCACAACACGCCGGTACGCCGTGTCTCACCGGGGGCGTCTACCCAGCCGAACAGACCTCATCTGGTTGTGCCCGGACCGTGTTCCGAGGGGTCGCCGTCCGCCGGAAGCTCTCCCGGCGGACAGTCACCTGGATCACCGACCCAGGAGAGTTGACCGTACGGGGGGACGCCGCGGCTCAGTCGGCGGGGCGGGTGTCCCACGCGGCTCTCATATCGGAACGGTCGGGCGGGTACCGGCCCGTGATCGAGGCGCCGAGGTACGGGACGACCCGTTACGGCGAGGCGTCCGTCGCCGACGGCCGTTCCCCCGCATGGCTCGGCCCGCCCGCACATGGTGTGCGGGCGGGCCGGGGCCGCCCAGTGTCGCTCAGCCTGCGGACTCAGCGCGGCGACAGGCGGTAGAGCGCCGCCGCGCCCGCTTTGAGGTGGACCTTCAGCGTGCCGTGCTGGGCCGCTCCGCGGTAGCGGCCGGTGGCCGGCTCGAAGGTCGCCACGCTTCCGACGTGCGCCTGGTTGACGCCGAGCCGCACCGAGGCGGGGGCGTCGGGATTGCGGTTGGCCACGAGCAGGTAGCGGGTGCCGTCGTCCTGCGTGTTCCTGAAGAGACCGATGACGGCGGCGTCCCCGGTGGCCGAGGTCAGGTGGTCGCCTGGGGTGAAGGCCACCGCGCTCGGGGGCAGCGGGTCGTCGTTGGCGTGTTGGACCGACTCCGAGCGGAGCGGCTTGAGTTGGCGGCCGACCGGCTGGAGCCAGGTGCGGTTCAGCCTGCGGGCCGCGCCGTACAGCGGGGTCTGCTTGCCGTCGGCGGTGATCAGCGCCTTGGTGAAACCCTCGCCACGGGCGGGGTCCGGCGTCCAGTAGGTGAAGTACTGGATGCCCTTGCAGCCGTACGCCAGGCTGATGTTGGTCTGCCAGGCCAACTGCGAGGCGGTGGGCACCCGGTGGTTGTTGTAGCCGACCGACTGGATGAACGTCCACGCCGGCAGACCGGACTTCAGCGACGCCTCGCGGTAGATCGCCCAGTTGTCGAAGTAGTTGAGGTCTATGCCGTCGGTGAGGATCGGGTACCGGTCGAAGGAGATCAGCGGCGGCTTGACGGTGTCGATGTACGCCTGCACGAAGGCCGCGTAGTCCGGGCCGTTACCCGGCACGAGGTTGGAGTACGGCAGCAGCCCCGGTGCGACGTCACGCACGATGCCGGTGAGCGCCCCGACCGTGGGGAATCTGGACTGGGCCGGTTCGTCGAAGACGTTGAACCCGGCGAGCGAGGGGTGGTTCGCGTAACTGGCCAGTGCCGCACGCACCCATGACGTCGCGTCAGCGGTGGTGAGCGAGGACGGCACGCTCCGGTCATCGGTGACCGACAGGTACTGCGCGATCGCCTGGATCCGGGGGTCGCCCGAGATCAGCACCTTCAGGCCCACCTGGTCGGCCATCTGCAAGGCGTAGCCGCCGCTTTGCGGATCGAATTGGTAGTTGCCGGTGATCAGGAAGGTGAACCCGGCGTCCTTGATCTCCTGGTAGCGGTCGAGCGTGGTCTCGTACGGGTGCGGCGGCCAGAACAGCCCGATCGGGAAGTCCGGCCCTCCGGTGAGCGGAAGGTCCACGCTCGCGGCGGAAGAGTCCGCCGCGTCGGCGGCGTGCGTGCCGTCTCCGGAATCCACCGAACTCAGCGCCCCGGCGGTCGGATCGCCGGGCCCCGGTGCGGCCGCCGCCCGGTTGGCGGCCAGTCCGCCCGCGGCCAGGACGCCGGCGCCCAGGCCCGCGGCCTGTAGCAGCGTCCGGCGGTGCATCGGCTGTGAAGCGCTGGAGAGGGAGGAGCTCTGTTCTGGCATGGCCTACTCCGATCGTTGGAACGCGGGAACGGGGAGGGGGCTGAAGGTCCCAACGGTGCACCGGCGACCGTGGTGGACGCACACATGCTGGCAGACGGTGGTGGTTCAATCAACCACGATGCGCAGAAATGATGAATGAATCATGCAGGACGCGGCGTGCACCGCCGCGCCCGCGCCCCGGTATCGGCAGACGGACTCGGCGCACTGAACTCGGCGCACTGAAACTCGGGCGCACTGAACTCAGGGCGCTGAAACTCAGCGCCCGCGGCGCCCCTTCACCATGTGGTCGCCCGGGATGTGCCCGGTGAGCGCCATGGACGCGCTGGCCCGGCCGTACGACAGCTGCGCCACGCGCACGTACAAGCAGTCGATCAGCACCAGCACCGAGTGCCGGGCTCCGATGCTGCCGGCGCGGAAGGAGGTCTCGGCGGTTGCGGAGATCAGCCGGACCTCAGCGGCCCGCGCCAGCGGTGACCTGTGGTCGGCGGTGATCGCCACTGTGGTGGCGCCCCGCGCGCGGGCGAGTTCGAACGGCTCGATCGTCTCCCGGGTCGATCCGGAGTGAGAGATGCCGATGGCGACATCGGCCGGGGTGAGCAGGGCCGCCGACGTCGTGGCGGCGTGCACCTCGTTCCACCCGCGCACCGCGCATCCGATCCCGAAGAGCCGCAGCTCGGTCTCCACCGCCACCGCACCGCTGCCGCCGACGCCGTACACGTCGATCCGCCGCGCTCGGGCGACCGCCTGGGCCGCGCGCTCAAGCGACGCCAGGTCGATGGTGTCCAACGTCCGCTGCACCGCGCCGAGATCTGCCTGGCCGACGACGGTGACCACCCGCCGCAAGTCGTCGTCGGGGGAGATGTCCGGCCCGATCTCCGAGGTGCCCCAGGCGGGCTCGTCGCCGCGCGCGCTCTCACGGACCAGTTCGATCAGCAGATGCTGGTACGACTCCAGGCCCACCGCACGGCAGAACCGCGTCACCGTCGGCTGGGACGTGCCGGTGCGCCGCCCCAGCTCGGCGGCCGAGCAGCCGATCACGGAGTTGGGGTCGGCGAGCACCAGCTCGGCCACTTTCCGCAGTGAGCCCGTCAGGTGCGGCAGCTCGGCTCGGATCAGCGCTGTGACATCAATGCGCGCTCCCGCGTGGCCGTAGCCCTTGGCCTCCATACGGGTCCCCGATCGCTCACACCTGCCGGCCGTCCGAAAGGCCATGATGCCATGCGATTATGTCATTCACCGTGTATCAACCACGCAGACTGACAGATTCAGCCTGCTCGCTCCGGTACGCCGCGGACCTCCTCCGCCAGGTCCATGCGCGGCGGCCCCGACGGGGTGTCCCTCCTGGAGGTCTCCCGCTGGTCGGGGCACTCTACAATTCAGATAACCGCGGACATCTATGGTCACCTGACCCCGGGCTCGGACGACAAGCTGAAGCGTGTGATGGACGAGGTACTGACCAGCGCCACCGTGCTGGTTCCGTGCTGACTTCGGCTCGCCTGCAAGGCAAAGCCGCAGGTGGGAGCAACAGCGTGAAATTCCTCAACGATATTCGGCCGCCGTACGACCTGACGTACGACGACGTCTTCATGGTGCCGAGCCGCAGCGCGGTCGGTTCCCGCCAGGGTGTGGACCTCAGGTCCCCTGACGGGACGGGCACCACCATCCCCCTGGTCGTGGCCAATATGACGGCCATCGCGGGCCGCCGGATGGCCGAGACCGTGGCCAGGCGCGGCGGCCTCGTCGTCATCCCGCAGGACATCCCCCACGACGTGGTCGCCGATGTCGTGGCCTACGTCAAGCAGCGCCATCTGGTGCTGGACACCCCGATCACGCTCGCCCCCTCCCAGACCGTCGCCGACGCGCTGTCCCTGCTGCCCAAGCGGGCGCACGGCGCGGGTGTGGTGGTCGAGGACGGGCGGCCGGTCGGCGTCGTCACCGAGTCCGACCTCAGCGGCGTGGACCGCTTCACGCAGCTCTCCGAGGTCATGTCCAGGGACCTGCTGCTGCTCGACGCGGACATCGACCCGCGCGAGGCGTTCAACCGGCTGGAGGACGCGCACCGCAAGCTGGCGCCGGCCGTGGACGCCCAGGGCCTGCTCGTCGGCATCCTGACCCGCAAGGCCGCGCTGCGCGCCACGCTGTACGAGCCCGCCGTCGACGCGAACGGGCGGCTGCGGATCGCCGCGGCCGTGGGCATCAACGGCGACGTGGCGGGCAAGGCCAAGCAGCTCCTGGACGCCGGGGTGGACACCCTGGTCGTCGACACCGCGCACGGCCACCAGGAGTCGATGCTCGCGGCGGTTCGTGCCGTGCGCGCGCTCGACCCGCGGGTGCCGATCGTGGCGGGCAACATCGTGGCCGCCGAGGGCGTCCGCGACCTGATCGAGGCGGGCGCCGACATCATCAAGGTCGGCGTCGGACCCGGCGCCATGTGCACCACCCGCATGATGACCGGCGTCGGCCGCCCGCAGTTCTCCGCCGTCATGGAGTGCGCCGCGGAGGCGCGCAAGCACGGCAAGCACGTCTGGGCCGACGGCGGCGTCCGGCACCCGCGCGATGTCGCCATGGCGCTGGCGGCGGGCGCGTCCAACGTGATGATCGGCTCCTGGTTCGCCGGTACGTACGAGTCGCCGGGCGACCTCCAGCAGGCCGCCGACGGGCGGCTGTACAAGGAGTCCTTCGGCATGGCCTCGGCGCGCGCGGTCCGCAACCGTACGAGCGAGGAGTCGGCGTACGACCGGGCGCGCAAGGCGCTGTTCGAGGAGGGCATCTCCACCTCGCGGATGTTCCTCGACCCGGCCCGGCCGGGCGTCGAGGACCTGATCGACTCGGTCATCGCCGGGGTGCGCAGCTCCTGCACGTACGCCGGGGCCGCCTCGCTCGACGAGTTCGCGGAGAAGGCGATCGTCGGCATCCAGAGCGCGGCGGGCTACGCGGAGGGCAAGCCGCTGCACGCGAGCTGGAACTGACGCGCGGTCGGGCGCCGGTGCCTTCGCCGGTGCCCGTGCCCGCGCCGGTACCGGTGCCCTCGCCGGTGCCCGTGCCCGCGCCGGTGCCCGTCCCGGTGTCGCCAGGGGGCCTTGGTCCCGAGTCGTCGGAGATGTCTCTATCCTGCGAGCTGTGAAGCCGCTCAACGATCTCGACGAACGCATCGTGCACGCCCTGGCCGAGGACGCCCGGCGGTCCTACGCGGACATCGGCGCCCAAGTGGGCCTGTCGGCGCCCGCCGTCAAACGCCGGGTGGACCGGCTGCTGGCGGCGGGCGCGATCACCGGTTTCACCGTACGGGTCGACCCCGCCGCGCTCGGCTGGCAGACCGAGGCGCTGGTGGAGCTGTACTGCCGCCACAACACCTCGCCGGGCGACATCAGGCGCGGCCTCGCCCGCTACCCGGAAGTCGCGTCCGCCTCCACCGTCACCGGTGAGGCGGACGCCGTGGTCCAGGTCTTCGCCTCCGACGTACGGCACTTCGAGCAGGTGCTGGAGAAGATCGCGGGGGAGCCGTTCGTGACCCGCACCAAATCCGTGCTGATCCTCTCCCCGCTGCTGCGCCGCTACGGCGGAGGTGCCCCGGAGTGAGGGCGCGGAGTGCGCCTGCCGAGGCATAAGTTGGGTAATGTCGCAAATCATGCGAATTGTGGCTGAAGTCACCCGATCGGGGTACAACGGGTACTGAGGCCAGATCGGCCCCGGCAGCACGAAGGAGGCGACATGATCACGCGTGAGCAGATTCCCAAGGTCATGGGCCATGCGGTGCATGACGCTCAGGGGAAGAAGATCGGCGAAGCCGCCCACCTGTACCTGGACGACGCCACGGGCGAAGTCGAGTGGGTCGCGGTGAAGACCGGTTTCTTCGGCAACAACGAGACATTCGTGCCGACGCGTGCCGCCCGCCTGGTCGAGGACCATCTTGAGGTTCCGTACGAGAAGGACCAGGTCAAGGGCGCGCCCAATGTGGACGTGGACTCGGGCGGACACCTCTCGGCGTCGGAGGAGCAGAACCTCTACCGCTACTACGGCATGGAAGCCAGGTCCGGCGGGTCCGTGGGCCGCGCCGCGAACGGGCAGGGCGCCGGGACCGGCGACGCGAAGGCCGGAGCCGCCGCCGGTACGGCCGGTGCCGCCGGAGTGGCCGCCGGCACCGCCGCGGGCCGTCACGCGCGGACCGCGGACACCGGAGCGCCGAGCACCGACAAGACCGCCGCGGCCCGCGCGGGCGCACCGGTCGCCTCCACCGGCAAGGACACGCCCGCCATGGCCTCGGGCGCACCGCAGCGCCTCGCCGCGGACGGTCTCGACCCCGAGAGCGAGACCATGATCCGCTCCGAGGAGGAGATGCACGTCCGGGTCGAGCGGGAGACCATCGGCCAGGCGCGGCTCCACAAGGTCGTGGACGTCGAGGAAGTCGAGCAGACGGTGCCGATCCGGCACGAAGAGGTCCACCTCGTCCGTGAGCCCATCGACCCGAAGACCGCCGCGGGCCGTACGGGCGACATCAGCGAGGCCGAACAGGTCGTCACCCTCCACGAGGACAAGGCGATCATCGAGACCGAGGTCGTGCCGAAGGAGCGCGTTCGCATGCGCGTCGACGAGCACGTCGAGCAGAAGACCGTGCACGGCCGGGTCCGCAAGGAGCGGATCGAGACCGACACGAGCCCCGCGACCACCGAGGAGACCAGCGGCTACGAGGGTGAGCAGGGCCGCAAGGACCGCCGCTTCGGTAGCTGAACCGACCTGACGGCCGGTCGAACGGCCTCACCGCACCACGCGAGCGGGCCCCCACCCCTGAATCCCGGGGTGGGGGCCCGCTTCCGTGCCCCCAGGACGTGCCCCCAGGACACGCCGCGCGAGCCCGTTAGCCGGGACCCGGCGCAACGAATCGCCGGTAGTGCCGGAGAAGACGCAACGAACAGCGGCAGCAGCCGCAATGATCGCGTCTTGCCGCCGCCGCGCACGGAACCGTACTGTCGAAGGAGTCCCGTACACCCCCTCTGAACAGGCGAAAGAGACTCATGGCACCGTTGCGCGCTGCGCTGTATCAGGGGCCGGGCGGCGTACCCGAGTCGGTGGACGCGGCGCTCGCCGGATTCGAGGAGGCGGCTCGACGGGCCGCCGAGGGGGGAGCGCGGCTGCTGGTGACGGCCGAGCTGTCGCTGACCGGCTACGCGGTCGGCGACCGCCTCGCGGCGCTGGCCGAGGAGGCCGACGGACCGTCGGCGCGGCGGGTGGCGGAGATCGCCGCCCGGTACGGGATCGCCATCGTCTACGGCTACCCCGAGCGGGACGGTACGGCCGTGCACAACGCGGCGCGGCTGATCGGCCCGGACGGCGCCCCGCTCGCCAACTACCGCAAGACGCACCTGTTCGGAGACTTCGAGCGGTCCGCCTTCACCGCCGGTGACACACCCGTCGTACAGGCCGACGTCGACGGCGTACGGATCGGGCTGCTGATCTGCTACGACGTGGAATTCCCCGAGGCGGTACGGGCGCACGCGCTCGGCGGCACCCAACTCCTCGTCGTGCCGACCGCGTTGATGCGGCCGTACGAATTCGTGCCGCACACCCTCGTCCCGGCCCGCGCATACGAGAGCCAGCTGCACCTGGCGTACGCCAACCGCTGCGGGGCCGAGGGCGATTACCACTTCGCGGGGCTGAGCTGCCTCGTCGGACCGGACGGCGCGGTGCGCGCGCGGGCCGGGACCGGCGAGGAACTGGTCTTCGCCGATGTGGACCCGGCGCTGATCGACGCCGCCCGCGCGGAGACGCCGTATCTGGCCGACCGCCGCCCGGAGTTGTACCGCGCGCTCGGCTGAGCCCGCGCGCCGGAGTGTCCCGCGAGCGCCCGTAACCCCCCTTTTCCCGCACGCCAGTTCAGCCAGGAGAGCCGCCCCATGACGTCCGTGCCCACCGCGGTCCACGACGAGCAGCACGCCGAAGCCCAGGAGCAGCCGCCCGTCACCATGTTCGGTCCTGACTTCCCCTACGCCTACGACGACTTCCTGGCGCACCCGGCGGGCCTCGGCGCGGTGCCGCCCACCGAGCACGGCACGGAGGTCGCGGTGATCGGCGGCGGCCTGTCCGGCATCGTCACCGCGTACGAACTGATGAAGATGGGCCTCAAGCCCGTCGTCTACGAGGCGGACCAGATCGGCGGGCGGCTGCGCACGGTCGGCTTCGACGGCTGCGACCCCGGCCTCACCGCGGAGTTGGGCGCGATGCGCTTCCCGCCCTCGTCCACCGCCTTCCAGCACTACGTGGACCTGGTGGGCCTGGAGACCAAGCCGTTCCCCAACCCGCTCGCGCCCGGCACGCCTTCGACCGTCGTGGACCTCAAGGGCGAGTCGCACTACGCCACCTCGGTGGACGACCTGCCCGAGGTCTACCACCAGGTGATGCACGCCTGGAACGCGTGCCTGGAGGACGGCGCCGACTTCTCCGCGATGCAACGGGCCCTGCGCGAGCGGGACATCCCCGTGATCCGGGAGATCTGGTCGGCGCTGGTCGAGAAGCTGGACAACCAGACCTTCTACGGCTTCCTGTGCGACTCCCCGGCCTTCGCGTCCTTCCGGCACCGGGAGATCTTCGGGCAGGTCGGCTTCGGCACCGGCGGCTGGGACACCGACTTCCCCAACTCGATCCTGGAGATCCTGCGGGTCGTCTACACCGGCGCGGACGACGACCACCGCGGGATCGTCGGCGGCTCGCAGCAGCTCCCGCTGCGACTGTGGGAACGCGAGCCCGACAAGGCCGTGCACTGGCCGAAGGGCACCTCGCTGCGCTCGCTGCACGCCGCCCGCGACGGCCGGCCGCGCCCGGCCGTGACCGGGCTGCACCGCACCGCGGGCAACCGAATCACCGTCACCGACGCGTCGGGGGACATCCGTACGTACCGCGCCGCCGTCTTCACCGCGCAGAGCTGGCTGCTGCTGTCCAAGATCGCCTGCGACGACTCGCTCTTCCCGATCGACCACTGGACGGCGATGGAGCGCACCCACTACATGGAGTCCAGCAAGCTCTTCGTGCCGGTGGACCGGCCGTTCTGGCTGGACAAGGACCCGCGCACCGGCCGCGACCTGATGTCGATGACGCTCACCGACCGGATGACCCGCGGCACGTACCTGCTGGACGACGGACCCGACCGGCCCGCCGCGATCTGCCTGTCGTACACCTGGTGCGACGACAGCCTCAAGTGGCTGCCGCTCAGCGCCCACGAGCGCATGGAGGTCATGCTGAAGTCGCTCGGCGAGATCTACCCGGGCGTCGACATCAGGAGGCACATCATCGGCAATCCGGTGACGGTCTCCTGGGAGAACGAGCCGTACTTCATGGGCGCGTTCAAGGCCAACCTGCCCGGCCACTACCGGTACCAGCGGCGGCTGTTCACCCACTTCATGCAGGACCGGCTGCCCGCCGACAAGCGCGGCATCTTCCTCGCGGGCGACGACATCTCCTGGACCGCGGGCTGGGCCGAGGGCGCCGTGCAGACCGCGCTCAACGCGGTGTGGGGCGTCATGCGGCACCTCGGCGGCGCGACCGACCCGCTGAATCCCGGCCCCGGCGACCGCTACGACGAGATCGCGCCGGTGCTGCTGCCGGAGGACTGAGCACGGGACCGGTACGTCAGCTGCGACGGCCCACCGGCGTGAGCAGGCAGCGGCCGATCAGGCCGACGCCCGCGTCCAGGCGGCGCACGCACTCCTCGTACGCGTCCGGCCGGTCGCGCAGCGCCCACAGCAGCCGGGCCGCCGCCCAGGCCGCGTCCCGCGCCCGGTCCAGGCTCCACGAACCCACGACGTGGGTCAGCGGATCGGCGAGTTCGAGCAGGTCGGGGCCGGGCATCAGCTCTTCGCGCACGCGCTCCTCGACGGCGGTCAGGATCTCGCCGACGCGGTCGAAGTCGGCGGCCAGGGCGGGGGGTTCACAGCCGGTGGCGCGGCAGGTGTCGACCACCGCCAGGGGAAGGTCGTGGCCGACATGGGCGTTGACGCCCGCCAGCGCGAACTGGAGCGGGTGGATGTCGCGGTGGGCGCGCATACGGAGCAGGGGCCGCCAGGACGCCGGCGCTTGCCTTCCCCCGGCGTCGTCCTCGACGGCCTTGAGGTAGCGGTTCGCGAACCGCACCGCCAACCGGGCCGCCGTCTCGGCGTCCTCGAAACCGTTCGCGGCCAACTGCCGCCCCACCGCGCGTGTCACCTCCACGTACACGGCGTTGAACACGCCCAGTCCGTCGCGGCGGCCCCCCACCCGCCGCATCCGCCCCACCACCGAGGCGACATCCTCGTCCGTCGTCCGCATCCCCCCACCCTCCCGGCCCGCTCCACCCCCGCGCCCGCGGCGCGACCGGTTTCACCGCCCGCACCACCCGTGCGGATCAGAGTTCGCCGGCGGGCGCGCCTGTGCGGGTGCGGCGCCGGACGCGCCGTTTAGAGGGCGCCCGCCGCGGCGGCGGACCAGACGGTGGGGTGGAGGGGGCGGAAGCCCAGCTCGTGGTGGATGCGAAGAGGGGAGGAGATGCCCTCCCAGGGGTCGGCGAGGGGGCGGTCGGCCATACCGGCAGGCACCTCGGCCCCGTTGATCCAGTGGATGTCGAGGGCGGTGACCGGCGCGTCGTCGGTGATGTTGTAGATCCGCCCGGCCACACCGGGGGCGTACAGGACGCGCAGGAGGCCCTGGGCGACATCGGCGTGGTGGACCATGGACATCCGGCGGTGGGCGGGCCAGTCCTGGGCCCACCGCAGCGCCTGCGGCAGGTGCGGATCGCCCTCGCCGTAGACGAAGGAGAGCCGCCCGACGCGCACGTCGACCCCGCTGTCGCGGCCGAGGGCGAGCAGCCCGACCTCGGCCTCGCGCTTGGCGGCGGGATAGGCGCCCCACAGGGAGGCGCCGGGCAGCGTCTCGTCGTCCTCGACGGCCGGTCGGCCACGGCCCGCGCCGTACACCAAGGTGGTGCTGACCTGCACGAAACGGCCTACGCCCGCGTCGGCGGCGGCGCGGCCGAGGTCGAGCGCGGCGTCGCGGTTGACGGCCCACGCCTCCTCGTCGGGGACACCGCGGAAGGCGGCGGCGATGTTGAGCACGGCGTCGACGCCCGACACGGCCTCGCGGACGTCGTCGGCGTCACGCAGCTCGCCGACCACCGCCTCCGCGCCGAGTCGGGTGAAGGGCTCGGCGCGCGCCTCGTCGCGTACCAGGACGCGTACGGTGTCGGCGGTCCCCGCCCGTTGCAGCAGGCGGGGTACGAACCGGCGTCCGACCTGTCCCGTCGCGCCGGTGACCAGGATCTTCATGGGGTGCTCCTCGTGGTGCGGACCTGCGGCGGGACCCGGTGTTCCGCCGCTGTCTCCCACCCTGCGCGGCCCGGAGCGCGGGCGGCAGAGACCTCTCTATCCGGGGAGTGGCACTCCCTGGATAGCCGCGCCGCGCGGACGCATGCTGGAAGGGTGAACCGACCCGAGCTCGCCGACTTCCTGCGCCGCTGCCGCACCCGCCTCGCCCCCGCCGACGTGGGCCTGGCCGAGGGGGTCAGGCGCCGTACGCCGGGGCTGCGCCGCGAGGAGGTCGCCCAGCTCGCCGGGATGTCGGCGGACTACTACACGCGGCTCGAACAGTCCCGCGGCCCGCGCCCCTCGCGCCAGATGCTCACCGCGCTGGCCCGCGCGCTGCGGCTGACCGCGGACGAGCGGGACCACCTGTTCCACCTGTCGGGGGAGGAGCCGCCGCGCGAGGCGGGCGGCAGCGGGCACGTCAGGCCGGGGCTGCTGCTGGTCCTCGACCGGCTGCACGACACGCCCGCGCAGGTGGTGAGCGACTTCGGCGACGTCCTCGCGCAGAACGCGATGGCCGCGGCCCTGCTCGGCGACGTGTCGGCGCGGCCGCCCGCGCTGCGCAATGTCGTACGGCGGATGTTCACCGACCCCTCCGCCCGCGCGCTGTTCCCCGAGGAGGACCACGAGACGCTGGCCCGTCACCATGTGGCGAATCTGCGCGCCGTGCTCGCGGCCCGCCCCGACGACCCGCGCCCGGCCGCGCTCGTCGCCGAACTGCGGGCGCAGAGCCCGCAGTTCGCCCGGATGTGGGACGACCACGAGGTCGCGGTGCGCCGCTCGGACACCAAGCGCTTCCGCCATCCGGTCGTCGGGGAGCTGGAGTTGGACTGCGAGGTGCTGCTCAGCCCCGAGCACGACCAGCGGCTGATCGTCTACACCGCGCGCCCCGGCAGCGCCGCGTACGAGCGGCTGCGGCTGCTCAAGGTGGTCGGCCTCCAGGACCTGGCCGTCGGCTGAAACGGTCCCCGGACCGTCGTCCCCGGCGCGCCGCGGAATGTGACTGTCACGGCCCAACTCCCTTCGTACGTACGGGCGATGGCGCCTACGTAAGGGGTATGGAGGCGCGCCTGTGCCATGGCGTATTCCCGCGGCATGATTTGCCCCCGGGTATGCCCAACAGTGAGTGAAGGGCCGCTAACGTGAAGACACGGTCCGGCGGGCACGAATCCCCCGTGCGTGCCCGCCGGACCTTCGATTCCCCGGGATTCCCAGGGGCTTCCCGGATCTTCCGGACCGTGCCGCCACCCCGCGTGCCGAGTGCCCCGTCGACGTGTTCGCCTTAAGGGGACGGCCGAGCGGGACCGTACGGCCTCGCCCGGCCGTCCCCCTACCGGATCAGTCGGCCGCGGCGGCGACCCCCGGCGCGGGCGCGGGGGAGGAGCCGGTGACCGTTTTGCCCGCGGCCGGGCGGACGACGCCCGCACCCACCACCAGGCCGAGGGTGAGGACGGTCACCAGCGTGAAGGAGACCGTCAGCGAGGTGGCCCCGGCGATACCGCCGATCGCGGCCGGGGCGACCAGGCCCGAGGTGTACGTGACGGTGGCGACGCCCGCGATGGCCTGGCTCGGATTGGGGCCGCTGCGCCCGGCGGCGGCGAAGCACAGCGGCACGACCACGGATATCCCGATGCCGAGCAGCGCGAAGCCCGCGATGGCGGGCAGCGGCGAGTGCGAGAGCACCACCAGCAGACCGCCGAGGGTGGCGAGCACCCCGCCCGACCGCAGCGTCCGTACCGCGCCCAGCCGCCGTACCGCGAAGTCGCCGAAGAGCCGGGTGACCGCCATCGTGCAGGAGAACGCGGTGTACGCGACCGCCGCGATGCCGGGTGAGGCCCCGGCGACATCGCGCAGGTAGACCGCGCACCAGTCGGAGCTGCCGCCCTCCGCGAACACCCCGCAGAAGCCGATCGCGCCGATCACGAGCGCCGTGCGCGGCGGCAGGGCGAAGCGCGGCGGCGCGGCCTCCTCCGCGTCCGGCCGGATGTCGGGCACCCCGGCGCAGATCAGATAACTCGCCACCAGCAGCGCCGCGGCCATCGCGCCCAGATGAATCCTGCCGTCGAGCCCCGCGTGCGCCGCGGGCACGCCGATCGCCGCGCCCACCAGGGTGCCGACGCTCCACATGCCGTGCAGCCCCGACATGATCGACTTGCCCTTGCGGTGCTCCACCTCGATGCCGATCGCGTTCATGACGACATCCGCCATGCCCGCGCTGGCCCCGAAGGCGAGCAGCGCCAGGCACAGCCACGGCAGGCCCGGCATGACCGCGGGCAGCGCCAGTACGGCCGTCCACATCCCGAGCAGGACGCGCAGCGCGGTACGGGAGCCGAGACGGTGCATCAGCCGCCCCGCCAGCGGCATCATCAGCGACGAGCCGATCGCGGGACAGGCCAGCGCCAGACCGAGAGCGCCGGGGCTCAGGGACAGATGGTCCTTGATCCACGGGATACGGGTGGCGAAGGTGCCGCTCGCCGCGCCGTGGACGGCGAACGCGATGGCGATGGCCATATGGGCCCGGCGGATCCGGGACGGAGCCGTCTTGTCGTCGGCGGCGGCGGTTTTCATGCGGCGTAAACTATCAGGAAGGCTCCCTGAAAGTTAAGGGGTCATCGGCTGCCAGGAGACCGGGTTGCCGGGCCGACGGCTCAACGGGTTCACGGGCTCGATCAGTCCGCGCTCCCGTAGGGCACCCGCTCCGGGAAGCCGTACGGCGTACGGGCCCACCGCCCCGGTCTGGAAGGATCCCCGCATGACCGTCACCCGCGCGCTTCCGGGCCGCAACGCGTCACCGCGCACCGCCCGCGCCATCAACGACCGCCTCGCCCTGCGCCTCCTCCAGCAGGAAGGCCCGCTCACCGCGGGGCAGTTGAAGGAACTCACCGGAATGTCCCGGCCGAGCGTCGCCGACCTCGTCGAGCGGCTCCAGGACTCCGGACTGATCGAGGTGGTCGGCGAGGCGGGCGAGGACAGACGCGGGCCCAACGCGCGGGTGTACGGCATCGTCGCCGACCGGGCGTACGTCGCCGGACTCGACATCCGCGTCGAGAGCATCGGCGTGGAGATCGCCGACCTCCTCGGCCGCACCGTCGCCCGCGCCGACCTGCACGTCCCGGACGGGGCCGACCCGGCCGGGACCGTGGCCGAGGGCGTGGCCCTGCTGCGCCGCGCCATCCGCACCGCGGGCGCCACCGAACTCCACACCGTCGCCTGCGGCGCGCCCGGCCTCGTCGACCCGGAGACCGGACGGCTGCGCGCCGCCAACGCGCTGCGCTCCTGGCACGCGGACCTGGTCGACGAGATCCGCTCCCGGCTCGGCGTGCCCGTGCTGCTGGAGAACGAGGTCAACCTCGCCGCCGTCGCGGAACAGCGCGTGGGAGCCGCGCGGAACGACGACACCTTCGTCCTGCTCTGGATCGGCGGGGGAGTCGGCGCCGCCGTCGTCCTCGACGGCAAACTGCGCCGCGGCGCGTCGGGCGGAGCCGGCGAGGTCGGCTTCCTCCCGCTGCTCGGCACCCCCGAACTGCCGACCGCCACCGACTGCGACAACGGCTACCACGGGCTGGTCGGCAGCCGCGCCGTCTGCGCGCTCGCCCGCGAGCACGGAATCCCCGTCGGGGGCGCCGACGAGGCCGAGGGGGCTGCGGCGGCCGTCACCGCCGCGCTCGCCGGAGGCGCCGCCACCGAAGGCTTCCTCGCCGAGCTGTCCACGCGGATCGCCGTCGGGGCCGCCGCCATCTGCGCCGTGCTCGACCCCGGACGGGTCGTCCTCGCCGGTGAGGTCGCCCAGGCCGGAGGGGCCGCCCTGGCCGAACGCGTCGCCGAGTGCCTCGGACGCATCTCGCCGCTGCCGACTGTCGTACGGGCCAGCGCCGTGCACGGCGGCGCCGTCCTGCGCGGGGCCGTGGTCACCGCCACCGACGCGGCCCAGGAGGAGCTGTTCGCCCCCGCGGTGTGAGGCAGGGCACACGGACGCCCTGGAGGCCGCGGGGGTGTGCGTGGCACACTGGTGCCGTACCAGTGACGTTTGCGCACTCCGGGGTCGGTGTAATTCCGAACCGGCGGTTACAGTCCGCGACCCGTCCGCAGCCAGCGGCCGGTTGACCAGGTGAAATTCCTGGACCGACGGTGAAAGTCCGGATGGGAGGCAGTGCGCGGCGGGCGTTCACTCGGGTACGCCGCCGTCAGCGGCCCCGCGCGCACAGCGCGAGCGGTCCGCGGCCGTCACCGGCGTACGCGATGGTTCGGTTTCCCCGCTCAGCATCCCAACGCCCCGGAGTCCGTGCCCGAAGAGGCAGGAGGACCCGGTGGCCACCGCCACGGAAACCGACGCGATGCGACGCGCTGTCGCGCTGTCGGCCCGCGCGCTCGGAGACACCGCCCCCAACCCGGTCGTCGGCTGCGTGATCCTCGACGCCGAGGGCGCCCGGGTCGGCGAGGGCTGGCACCAGCGGGCCGGCGGCCCGCACGCGGAAGTGCACGCGCTGTTCGCGGCCGGTGAGCGGGCCAGGGGCGGCACCGCCCTGGTCACGCTCGAACCCTGTAACCACACCGGCCGTACCGGCCCCTGCGCCCAGGCGCTCATTGAGGCCGGGATCGTCCGCGTGGTCTACGCGGTCGCCGACCCCAACCCGTCGGCCTCCGGCGGCGCCGCCACCCTGCGCGCGGCGGGCGTCGAGGTCGAGAGCGGACTCCTGCGGGACGAGGCGGAGGCGGTCAACGTCGCCTGGCTCACCTCGGTCCGCCTCGGCCGCCCGTACGTGCGCTGGAAGTACGCCGCCACCCTCGACGGCCGGATCGCCGCGGCCGACGGTTCGAGCCGCTGGATCAGCTCCGCCGAGTCCCGCGCCGACGTGCACCGGCTGCGCGCGGAGTCCGACGCCGTCGTGGTCGGCTCCGGCACCCTGCGGGCCGACGACCCCCATCTGGCCGTACGCGGTATCGACGGGGTGACTCAGCCGCTGCGCGTCGTGGTCGACACCCGGGCCCGTACCACCGCCGACGCCCGCGTGCTGGACGACGCGGCGCCGACCCTCATCGCCGTCGGCGAGGACGCCGACACCTCCCACCTGCCGGGCGTCGACACCGTACGCCTGCCGTACGCCAGGACCGAGGACGGTACGGAGGGCGGCGGCGTCGACGTGGCCGCGCTCCTGGCCGCACTGCACATGCGCGGGGTGCGCTCGGTACTGCTGGAGGGCGGGCCGACACTGGCCGGGGCGTTCGTCGCCGCCGGAGCCGTCGACGCGGTCACCGCGTACCTGGCGCCCGCGCTGCTCGGCGCCGGGCCCAACGCGCTCGGCGACGCAGGAATCACCACCATCGCGCAGACGTTGCGGCTCGACGTGACCGATGTCGCCCGCCTCGGGCCCGACGTGCGCGTCACGGCCGTACCGGCCGTGTCCCACTCCTCCCACTCTCCTCAGGAGCGCTGAAGTGTTCACCGGAATCGTCGAAGAACTGGGTGAGATCACCGGCGTCGAGGACCTGGGCGACGCCAGCCGCTTCCGGGTCCGCGGACCCGTCGTGACCGAAGGCGCCAAACACGGCGACTCCATCGCCGTCAACGGCGTCTGCCTGACCGTGGTCGACTTCGGCGAGGACGACTTCACCGCCGACGTGATGGCCGAGACGCTGAACCGTTCCAGCCTCGGCGCGCTCGGCCCCGGCTCGCGGGTCAACCTGGAGCGCCCGATGGCACTGGGCGGGCGGCTCGGCGGCCACCTCGTCCAGGGCCATGTGGACGGCACCGGCGAGGTCGTCGAGCGCAAGCCCGCCGAGCACTGGGAGATCGTCAAGATCTCGCTCCCCGACGACCTGTCCCGCTATGTGGTCGAGAAGGGCTCCATCACCGTCGACGGCATCAGCCTGACCGTGGTGGAGGCGGGCGCCGACTTCTTCACCGTCAGCCTCATCCCGACCACCCTCGCGCTGACCACGCTCGGCCTCAAGCAGCCCGGCGACCCGGTCAACCTCGAAGTGGACGTCATCGCCAAGTACGTCGAGCGGATGCTGGGCGAGCGCGCGGCCGTCACCGGGCAGGATCCGGAACCGGAGGCCGTGAAGTGAGCGCCCTGCACTGGCTGAACAGCGAGGCGTTCACCGCCTTCGACCAGCACGTGATGTGGTCGGACATGATCGGCAATCTGCTCGGTCTCGGCGCGCTGGCGCTGGGCTGGCGGCGCGCGATGCTCACCTGGCCGGTCCAACTGCTCTCCGGTGCCGTGCTGGTGGCCGCCTTCTGGGCCGCGCACCTCGGCGGCGGCGTCGGCAAGCAGTTCGTGGTGATCACCGTCGCCGTGTGGGGCTGGTACCAGTGGCGGCGCGGCCGGGACGGCAGCGGACGGCTCGCGGTCCGCTTCGCCACCTGGCGCGAGCGCGCGGTGCTCGTCGTCGCCACCGGGCTCGGCACCGTGGCCGTCGCCTCGCTCTTCCTCGCCTACCCGTCGCTGTCCTGGAACCCGTGGCCCGACGCGTACATCTTCGTCGGGACGCTGGCGGCGATGGTCGCCCAGGCGCGCGGCTGGGTCGAGTTCTGGTTCGCCTGGCTGGCGGTCGACGCCGTCGGCGTACCGCTCAACTTCCACAGCGGGCTGCCGTTCTCGGGCCTGGTCTACATCATCTACTTCTTCCTGGTGATCGTCGGGATGTACGCCTGGTGGCAGCAGACCAGGGCCGCCGCGGCCACCACCGCTTCCGACGCAGCCGCTTCCGACTCCACCTCGCAGAACACCGTTCCGGAGGGAGTGACGGCATGAACGCCGTGACCGCACTGCACAACGACTGGTACGAGGACGGTGACCTGGTGCTCGACCCGGTCGAACAGGCCATCGCCGACATCGCCGCGGGCCGCCCGGTCGTGGTGGTGGACGACGAGGACCGGGAGAACGAGGGCGACCTCATCGTGGCCGCGCAGAAGGTCACGCCCGAGATCGTCGCCTTCATGATGACCGAGTGCCGCGGGCTGATCTGCGTACCGCTGGAGGCCCCCGACCTCGACCGGCTCGACCTGCCGCAGATGGTCGACGCCAACACCGAGTCGATGCGCACCGCCTTCACCGTCACGGTCGACGCGAGCGCCGAGCACGGCGTCACCACCGGCATCTCGGCCGCCGACCGGGCCGCCACGATACGGCTGCTGGCCGACCCCGCCTCGCGGGCCACCGACTTCGTCCGGCCGGGACACGTCTTCCCGCTGCGCGCCAGGCCCGGCGGCGTCCTGGTCCGCAACGGCCACACCGAGGCGGGCGTGGACCTGGCCCGGCTCGCCGGACTGCACCCGGCCGCCGCCATCGTGGAGATCGCCCGCGAGGACGGCACGATGGCCCGGCTGCCCGAACTGGTGCCCTTCGCCCGCAAGCACGGCCTGTCGATCATCTCCATCGAGGACCTGATCGCGTACCGCCGCTCGTCGGAGCCCACCGTCCGCCGCGAGGCCGAGACGACGCTGCCCACCGCCTTCGGCGACTTCCGTGCCTTCGGCTACCGCTCCACCACCGACGGCGTCGAGCACATCGCGCTGGTCGCGGGCGACATCGGCGACGGCACCGACGTCCTGGTCCGGGTGCACTCCGAGTGCCTGACCGGTGACGTCTTCGGCTCGCAGCGCTGCGACTGCGGCCCGCAGCTCCAGACCGCGCTGCGCAAGGTCGCCGAGGAGGGCCGGGGCGTGGTGCTGTACCTGCGCGGCCACGAGGGCCGGGGCATCGGCCTGATGTCCAAGCTGCGCGCGTACGAACTCCAGGAGCGCGGCCGGGACACCCTGGACGCCAACCTCGAACTCGGCCTGCCCGCCGACGCCCGCGACTACGGCGCCGCCGCGCAGATCCTCACCGACCTCGGGGTCGGCTCGCTGCGGCTGATGACCAACAACCCCGCCAAGACCGGCGCGTTGGTCCGGCACGGCCTCGACGTCCTCGGCAGGGAACCCATGCCGGTCGCCGCCGGGGAGCACAATCTGCGCTATCTGCGGACCAAGCGGGACCGGATGGGTCACGACCTGCCGTGGCTCGACGCGGGCCAGAGCACCACCTGCGCCAACCAGTAGCCCGGCCGGGCCGGCGGGACCGCGCGTCCGAAGCGCGTCCCGAGCGCGTCCCGACGACGTTCCGAGCACGTCCTGAGCATGTCCTGACCACATCCTGACCACGTCCTGATACGGACGATTGCCATGAGACACCTGATGGCCTTGATACGGGCGATCAGCTTGATACAACCGGCACGACAGCACATCGAGCACCGAGGAGAGAAGTGAGCGGTAAGGGCGCCCCCGAGCTGACCGTGAAGAACTGCGGCGACCTGCGTGTGGCCGTGATCGCGGCGCAGTGGCACACCCAGGTGATGGACGGCCTGGTCGACGGGGCGATGCGCGCCCTGCACGACCTCGGCATCGACGAGCCGACGCTGCTGCGCGTGCCCGGCAGCTTCGAACTGCCCGTGGTCGCCAAGGTGCTGGCCGGCCGCGGCTACGACGCGATCGTGGCGCTCGGCGTCATCATCCGCGGCGGCACCCCGCACTTCGAGTACGTCTCCCACGGCGTCACCGCCGGGCTGACCCAGGTCGCCGTGGACAGCGGTGTGCCCGTCGGCTTCGGCGTCCTCACCTGCGACACCGAGGAGCAGGCGCTCGACCGCGCCGGACTGCCGGGCTCGAATGAGGACAAGGGGCACGAAGCGGTCACCGCGGCCGTCGCCACGGCCACCATCCTGCGCTCGGTCTCCGAACCCTGGCGCTGAGCAGGCGGCGGTTCCCCGTAGGCTAGGGCCCACCATGGCCAACAAGACATTCGAGCAGCTCTTCACCGAGTTGCGGCACAAGGCCGCCACCGGCGACCCCAGCACGTCCCGCACCGCCGAGCTGGTGGGCAAGGGCGTGCACGCGATCGGCAAGAAGGTGGTCGAAGAGGCCGCCGAGGTGTGGATGGCCGCCGAGTACGAGGGCGCCGACGCCACCGCCGAGGAAATCTCCCAACTGCTGTACCACGTTCAGGTGATGATGGTCGCCCGGGGTATCTCCCTCGACGACGTCTACGCCCATCTCTGAGCGCGTACGCGACCCGTACGCGCTCAGAGACAGCCGGCCACCACCCCTGCCACCCGTACCGCTGTCACCCGTACCTCTCCACAGCCCTGCCCACGAGCCGAGACTCTCTTCAGAGAAGGAAACCGTCCTCATGCTGCGCATCGCCGTCCCCAACAAGGGCTCATTGTCCGGACCCGCGGCGGCCATGCTCCATGAGGCCGGTTACCGGCAGCGCAAGGAGTCCAAGGAGCTCGTGCTGGTCGACCGGGACAACGAGGTGGAGTTCTTCTACCTGCGCCCGCGCGACATCGCGATCTACGTCAGCACCGGCCGCCTCGACATCGGCATCACCGGCCGGGACCTGCTGCTGGACTCCGGCGCGGTCGCCGAGGAGATCCTCCAGCTCGGCTTCGCCCGCTCCACCTTCCGCTACGCCGCCGAGCCCGGCACCGCCGACACCGTCCAGGACCTCAACGGCAAGACGGTGGCGACCTCGTACGAGGTCGTCGTCGAGAAGCACCTCGCGGACAACGGCATCGAGGCGTCCGTCGTCCACCTCGACGGCGCCGTCGAGACCGCCATCCAGCTCGGTGTCGCGCACGCCATCGCCGACGTGGTGGAGACCGGCACCTCGCTGCGGAACGCCGGGCTCGAAGCCTTCGGCGAACCCATCATGGAGTCCGAGGCCGTGGTGATCCGGCGCACCGGGGCCGACCCGGACGAGCCCAAGGTCCGGCAGTTCCTGCGCCGCCTCCAGGGCGTCCTGGTCGCCAGGCGCTACGTGATGATGGACTACGACATCCGCGTCGAGCAGGTCGAGAAGGCCGTCGCCCTCACCCCGGGCCTGGAGTCGCCGACCGTCTCCCCGCTGCACCACGAGGGCTGGGTCGCGGTCCGCGCCATGGTCCCGACCAGCGACGCCCAGCGGATCATGGACGAGCTGTACGACCTGGGTGCCCGCGCGATCCTGACCACCGGCATCCACGCCGCGCGGCTGTGACCGGCGCCGAGGACCGTACGCGGGCGGCGCTCGACGGGCTGCCGCGTACCTTCCGCCCCGTCGTCACCCGCGTGGTGCTGCTGTCCCTGGGCGCCGCGCTGGTGGTGGCGCTCACCGTCGTCGCGCTGATGATGCCGCACGACGGCGCCGGGCCCTGGAGCACCGGCGACCGGATCACCGTGATCATGATGGGCGTGCTGATCGCCGCGGTGCTCGCGCTGCTCAGCCGCCCCAAGGTGACGGTGACGGCCGACGGCGTGACCGTGGTGAATCTCACGGTGAAGCGGCGGCTGGCGTGGGCCGAGGTGGTGCGGGTCAATCTGCGGCCGGGCGACGCCTGGGTCCACCTCGACCTCGCCGACGGCACGACGTTGCCCGTGATGGGCATCCAGCCCGGTATCGCCAAGGAGCAGGCGCTGCACGACGCCAGGCTGCTGCGCTCGCTGGTGGAGACGCTGGGCGAGGCGCAGGGCACGACGTCCGCCGGCCACTGAGCGCGCGGCGGTGCGCGCCGCGCCACGCGTCCGCGGGCGCTCCGTCCACGGACCGGGCCGCGAAGCGGCCCGCGATCCGTCCGTGACCTTTCCGCGAACCCGTCCGTGACCTTTCCGCGAACCCGTCCGCGAACCCGTCCGCGAACCCGTCCGCGAACCCGTCCGCGAACCCTTCCGTGAACCCGGCCCCCGCCGTCCTTCGCGGGCGCGGCACCAATGGCTACTCTGGGGGACGAACGGCGCCCACCGCGCTTGCCCCGCACCCCTGGAGCACCGCCCGCGGGGCCCCGACCAACCAAGGAGTGACACTCACACCCCGATGGACGAACCGTCCGGTAGTACCTGCGCCGCCCCTCCCTCCCGGGAATCCGGAGCGGCGGCCTCATGAGCACCTCACTGCTGCTGCTCGCGGCAGCCCTCGTCCTGATCCTTGCCAACGGCTTCTTCGTCGCCGCCGAATTCGGCCTGGTGACCGTGGAGCGCCCCGCGGCCGAACGCGCCGCCGCGGCCGGTGACCGCCGGGCCCGCAGTGTCGTGGCCGCCCTGCGCAAACTCTCCTTCCAGCTCTCCGGCACCCAGCTCGGCATCACCATCACCTCGCTGGTCGTCGGCATGCTGGCGGAACCCGCACTCGCCGACCTCCTGACCGGCCCGCTGACCTCGGCCGGCGTCCCGGACGGCGCCGCCCCCGGCGTCGCCGTCGTCGTCGGCATGATGGTCGCCTCCGCCGTCCAGATGGTGATCGGCGAACTCGTCCCCAAGAACTGGGCGGTCTCCCGCCCGCTGGCCGTCGCCCGTGTGGTGGCCGGACCGCAGCGCGCCTTCTCGCGGGTCTTCCGGCCCGTCATCGAGGTGCTGAACACCGCCGCCAACCGGCTGGTGCGGCTGGTCGGCGTCGAGCCCGCCGACGAGCTGGCGTCCGCCCGCACCCCCACGGAACTGGTCTCCCTGGCCCGGCACTCGGCGCTCGCCGGGACGCTGGAGCAGGACACCGCCGACCTCTTCGTGCGCACCCTGTCGCTCGGCGACCTCATCGCGGAGAACGTGATGACGCCCCGCGTCCGGGTCAGCGCGCTGGAGGACACCGCCACCGCCGCCGACGTGCTCAATCTGACCAGGGCCACCGGCCTGTCCCGCTTCCCGGTCTACCGGGAGCGGCTGGACGACATTATCGGCATGGTCCACCTCAAGGACGCCCTCGCCGTCCCCGCCGAGCGGCGCGACCGCGTCCCCGCGGGGACCATCGCGGTCGCCCCGCTGCTCGTCCCGGAGACCCTGCCGGGCCAGCAGCTCCTGGAGCTGCTGCGCAGCCAGCAGCCGATCGCCGTGGTCGTCGACGAGTACGGCGGCACCGCCGGGGTCGTCACGCTGGAGGACATCGTCGAGGAACTGGTCGGCGAGGTGCGCGACGAGCACGACGCCGCCGACCTGCCCGAACTGGCGCAGGTCCCGGCCGCCGAGGCCGACGGTCCCGCCTGGGACGCCGACGGAAGCTGCCGGATCGACACCCTGGCCAGAATCGGCCTGCTCGCCCCCGAGGGACCCTACGAGACGGTCGCCGGCCTCGTCGCCGACCTGCTCACCCGGATCCCCGAACCGGGCGACGAGGCCGAACTGCCCGGCTGGCGGCTGCTGGTCCGCGAGGTCACCCACCACCGGGCCGAACGCGTACGGATCGTGCGTACGGATCGCGTGGCGGGGGAGGCGACCTCGTGATGAGCGCTCTCCAACTCCTGTTCGCCGTCCTGCTGGTGCTCGGCAACGGCTTCTTCGTCGGCGCGGAATTCGCCCTGGTCTCGGTCCGCCGCAGCCAGATCGAACCGCTCGCCGCCGAACAGCGCAGGGCCCGTACCGTGCTGTACGGCCTCGAACACCTCCCGCAGATGATGGCCGCCGCCCAGTTCGGCATCACCGTCTGCTCGTTGACCCTCGGCGCGGTCGCGGAACCGACCGTCGCGCACCTGCTGGAACCGATCTTCGAGGCGGTGCGCGTCCCCGAGGACTTCGTGCACCCGATCGGATACGTCCTGGCACTGGCCGTCGTGGTCTTCCTGCACCTGGTGATCGGCGAGATGGTGCCGAAGAACCTGGCGATGGCCGCGCCGGAGAAGACCGCGCTGTGGCTGAGCCCGGGTCTGGTCGGCTTCGCCAGGGTGTTCCGCCCGGTGATCTCGGTGCTCGGCACCTGCTCCCGGCTGATCCTGCGGGCCTTCGGCGTGGAGCCCAAGGACGAGGTCGACTCCGTGTTCACCAGCGCGCAGCTGACCGTGCTGGTCGAGGACGCCCGGCAGGCCGGGCTGCTCGACATCGACGAGCAGGAACGCCTGGAGGACGCGCTGGAGCTGGGCACCCGCCCGGTCACCGAAGTGCTGCTCACCCCGGCGGAGTTGATCACCCTCGACCCGGCCGCCACCCCGCGGCAGGTCGAGGAGCTGACGGTGCGCACCGGGTACTCGCGGTTCCCGATCGCGGGCGCGGGCGCGGACTTCCTCGGCTACCTCCACGTCAAGGACGTCCTCGACGTGGACGACCTCGACCGGCCCGTGCCGCAGCGGCTCTGGCGGCCGATCACCACCCTGCGGGCCGACCTGCCGCTGGACGACGCGCTCACCGCGATGCGGCGCGCCGCCTCGCACCTGGCCGCCGTCGCCGACGCCTCGGGGCGGGTCCTCGGCCTGGTCGCGCTGGAGGACGTCCTCGAAATGCTCGTCGGCGAGGTGAAGGACCCCGCCCACCGCGCGCCTTCCCCCGCCCGGGAGGTGCCCGTCCCGCACGCCGCGGAGGATTCCGGCGAACTGGTCCGGTAGGCAGTGCCCGGAAGGGGCGTGCGAAGCCGCTGAAGACGCGGTCCGCACGCCCCTTCCGGATCTCGTCCCGGCGGCCCGGTACTACTCGACCGGGTCGGTCGGGGTCGCTCCGGGCCCGCGCCCGGAGAGGACTTCGCCGTACGCCTGCATGAGATCGGGCAGGCGCACGGTGGACAATTCGTCGCGGCTCGGTGAGGCCGGGTACTCGGACAGCCGCAGGTCCCGGTAGGCGCAGCTCTTCTCGTACAGGGTGCGCAGCAGCCGTCCGTTGCCCAACTCGTCGATCCAGCCCTGGTCCACCACGTGCCCCGCGATGGCCTTCAGCTCCTCCAGCGCCTCCTCGTCCCAGCGGTCGCCGTTCTCCGCGGCGAGGACTTCACCGATCCGGGTGAGTTCCAGCGGCCGGTAGCTGGGGAAGTCGACGCGGGTGGTGAAGCGGGAGCTGAGTCCGGGGTTGGCGGCCAGCAGCCGGTCCATCCCCTCGGGGTAACCCGCGAGGATGACCACGAGCCGGTCGCGGTTGTCCTCGGCGCGCTTGAGCAGCACCTGAAGCGCCTCGTCGCCGTACGCGTCGCCCTTGCTGTAGCCGGAGTTGGACAGCGCGTACGCCTCGTCCACGAAGAGCACGCCGCCGAGCGCGGAGTCGATCAGCTCATTGGCCTTCACCGCGGTCTGGCCGAGGAATTCGCCGACCAGATCGGAGCGTTGGGCCTCCACCAGGTGGTCGCCGCCGAGCAGTCCGAGCGCGTAGAAGACCCGGCCGAGGATGCGGGCGACGGTGGTCTTGCCGGTGCCGGAGGGCCCGGAGAAGACGAAGTGCCGTTTCGGCGGCTGCACCGGCAGGCCCTGCCCGGCCCGCAGCCGGGCCATCCGCAACTGCGCGGACAGCGCCTTGACCTGGCGCTTGACCGGCTCCAGACCGACCATCCTGTCCAGTTCCGCCAGCGCCTGGGTGAGCAGCACCGGGTCGGAGCCGCCCATCGGGACCTGCACCGGCAGCGACCCGCCGAGCGGGGCGGCGGACCGGTCGCGTACGTCGTCGTCCAGCGGGCCCGCGGACAGCAGCGACTCGTCGGGCTCCGGTCCCGGACCGCGGCCCTCGCCGGGGTCGGCCAGCAGCGCGGACTCCATGTCGGCGCCGCCCTCCGGCATCGCCTGCCCGGTCCCGGCCAGCGACACGGCCGCCAGCCCCACGCCCTCGTCGAGGCCGTCGTCGGTCTCGTGGATCGCGGCCAGCCGGGCGGAGGTGTCCATGAAGGCGGGGTCGACGCGGTGCACCGCCCGGTAGAGCGGCACGGCCGCCGCCGTACGCCCGGTGCCCTCGTACGCGCGGGCCAGCCAGTAGCGCAGCTCCTTGCGCTGCGGCTGCTCGCTGCGGCAGCGCATCAAGGCGGCGGCCAGCAGCGGCTCGGCCTGGCCGCACATCTCCAGCCTGACCCTGGCCATGCCGCCGAACAGCCCGGCCTCGATGCCGAGTACGGGATCGCCCAGCAGCGGCTCGGTGTGCCGGACCAGCCGCTCCCAGTCCTTGACGAGATAGGCGCGGCAGGCGTGCAGGAAGCGGACCTGCGGATCGGTGTCGACCGGCGGGCAGTCCGCCAGGGCCCGGTCCAGCTCGGCGACATGGCGGCCGTCCAGCCAGTGCGAGGCGTGCGCCAGCAGCAGGTCGCGGCTGGTCTCCAGCACCGGCTGCACCCACCAGCCCAGCCAGTACCAGGAGTTGAGGGTCCTGCGGTGGGCGGCTCGCTGCTCGCCGAAGCGGTCGCGGTGCCGGTACATCTGGAGCAGCGCGGTGGCGGTGTCGGCGCGCAGCGCGTGCAGCCCGAGCCAGGCGTCCGCCATGCCGGGGTCGATCCGGACCGCGGTCCTGAACTCCTCCTCGGCCTGGACGTAGGCGCCCATCGTGTACGCGTCGACGCCGCGCAGCCAGGCGAGATCGGCCGGGGCGCCCGGACGCTCGGTGCCGAAGTCCATCAAGTCCCCACCAATCGTTCCCCCGCGCCGCACTGTCGCCCGCTGTCCCAACCCGTGCGCACCGGGCGGGAGTTGGGACAGGCGACAGTCCACCCCCGGCTGCCGGTCCGCCCTTTTCGCATCGTACCCGCGATGTCCCGCGGGCCGTAGGGTGCCGTGACCTGGGGGACAGCGGGAATCCGCGCGAGCGCGGGGAACTCGGCCCCGACGTACGGCCGTCGGGCGGTGACCGTGAGTGAGAAAAACCGGCTCTCGACGGGCCGATTCCGGCCCGGAGACAGGGCAGAGCCCCCGGTCACGGGGGAACAACCGGGGGCTCCGCGTCTTGTCAACGGCCGTCTCCGGCCGCTTGTTGAAAACGTAAGTGCTGGATACCCGGCCGGTCAAGCGGTGTTGACGGACGTGTGCCCGGCGGCGGGGGAGTGGCGGCGGGCTGCCGCCGAGCCGTCACTCCCGGTGATCGCGGGCGGGGTTCGGGACGGCCCGGCAGCCGTCGGCGTCGTCGGTCTGGCGCACCAGAAGGTCGGCGAAGGGGCGGGACGGATCGGCGGCGAAATGCGCGTCCTCCGCGCGAGTCCAGCCGGTCCAAAAATGCGCCAGTTCCGGTCCGTCGCGCAGCAGTCCGCGCTGCCGCGCGGTCGCCGGCGGTACCTCCAGCCACAGCAGCAACGCCAGATACGGGCGCAGCGCTTGCCGCCCGCTGCCGACGCCGTCCAGCAGCACGACGGGCGCGGCCGGGATCTCCCGCTCGCCCGCGAAACGGCGCGCCGTCCAGTCGTACACCTGATGCCGGGCGGCCCTTCCCTCGCTCAGCGGCGTCAGCACCTGTTCGACCAGGCGGCCGGTCCACTCGAACGGCTCCTCGTGCGTGGCCAGGTCGTCCAGATGGACGACGGGTGCGCCGCCCAGCTCCGCCGCCAGCCGCCCGGCCAGCGTGCTCTTGCCCGAGCCCGCGTGCCCGTCCACGGCGATCAGCCGCGTCCGCCCGCAGGACGGCTCCGCCCCGTCGAGCAGCCGCCCCAGCTCCCGTACCGTCAGTCCGTTCACCCCCCGACCTTACGGCGGGCCCCGCCCGGCGGCCCGCGCGCCGTCGCGTGGCCGGGGGCTCGGGGCCGCTGACCCGCCACCGCTGCACGCGCCGCCGGGGGCGCCCCGGTACGGTGCGAAGGTGACCCACTCCGAGAGCGGCGGCGCAGCCGCATCCGTGCTGTACACCTCCGAGCGCCTGGCGAGGGCGCGTGCCGAGGCCGAAACGGCGGGCGTCCAGGCCCTGCTGGTGGCGCCCGGCGCGGACCTGCGCTACCTCACCGGGTATCAGGCGCTGCCGCTGGAGCGGCTGACGTGCCTGGTGGTGCCGGTGGAGGGCGAGCCCTTCCTGGTGGTGCCGCGGCTGGAGAAGCCCGCCGCGCAGGCGTCGCCCGCCGGCGGGCTCGGCATCGAGATCGTCGGCTTCGACGAGACCGACGACGCGTACGCGCTGATCGCCCGGCGGCTGCCCGCCGCGGTGGCCCGCTTCGCCGTCGACAACCACATGTGGGCGGAGAAGCTGCTCGCCTTCCGGGCCGCGCTCCCGGACGCCGAGGCCGTCCTCGCCGGTGACGTGCTGGCGGAGCTGCGGATGCGCAAGACCCCGGCGGAGATCGCGGCGCTGCGCCGCGCGGGCGCGGCGATCGACCGGGTGCACCGCAGGATCGGCGAGTGGCTGGTGCCCGGCCGCACCGAGCGCGAGGTCGCCAAGGACATCGCGGACGCCATCATCGAGGCGGGCCACGAGCGGGTCGACTTCGTGATCGTCGGCTCGGGGCCGAACGGCGCGAGCCCGCACCACGAGGTGTCCGACCGCGTGATCAGGGCGGGCGACCCGGTGGTGATCGACATCGGCGGCACCACCGCGGAGGGTTACTGCTCGGACTCCACCCGCACCTACGCCGTGGGAGAGCCGCCCGCCGCCTTCCGCGAGCTGTACGACGTGCTGCTGCGCGCCCAGACCGCGCAGACCGCGGCGGTCCGGCCCGGTGTCACCGCGGAGGAACTGGACGCCGTCGGCCGGGACATCATCACCGACGCGGGCTACGGCGAGCACTTCATCCACCGCACAGGACACGGCATCGGCCTGGACACCCACGAGGAGCCGTACATCGTGGCGGGCAGCAAACGCCCCCTCGAGCCGGGAATGGCGTTCTCCGTGGAACCGGGCATCTATCTGCCCGACACCTTCGGCGCCCGCATCGAGGATATTGCCGTCTGTACGGAAAGCGGTGGCGAGCGGCTCAATCTGACAGGGCGTGACCTGGTGGTTCTTCCCTGTTGAGCGCCAGTGGTCCAGTCCAATATTGTTCCCGGCGCGCGGCCGGAAACCCTGGTGGAAACGGCCGGTGAACGACGATAGTTGGGGCCACCTGTCATGCACTCGTAGGAGCGGGCAGGAATTCCCGATCACATCGAGGGGAACACCGCCATGACCAGACCCGCGCCCCGGCGTGCCGTACTGACCGCCGCGCTCGCGGCGGCCGCGGCCACCGCGACCGCGTCCGCGCAGTCCGCCTCCGCCGCCCCGGCCACCGCCTCCGGCGCGGCCGTTCCCGACGCCGCGCGACACCAGGCAGGCGGCGGCACGCCCGACGCCGCCCCCGTCGACTACCACGGCTGGACCTCGCTGCCCGACTGGCTGTTCGGCACCCACCGCGGCACGCTGCCGCTGCCGGGCCGCCGGCCCGGCGTGGTCATCGGCCGCGCCACCGGCACGCTCGACTACACCGACCCGCACACCGGCACCACCGCGACATGGGAGTCGGCCACCTGGACCTCGCCGGTCCGCCGGGTGCCGCACCCCGCGAGCGAGCTGATCGCGTCCTGGAACGCGCACACCCCCGCGGGCACCTGGATCCAGATCGAACTGCTCGGCACCTACACCGACGGCACCGCGACCCCGGCGTACGTCATGGGCCGGTGGACCGCGGGCGACGGCCCCGAGGACATCCGCCGCACCTCGGTGGACGACCAGACCGACGGCAAGAGCAGCATCTGGACCGACACCTTCTCCATCGACGACACCGCCGCCGGGCCGCTGCTGGCCTCGTACCGGCTGCGGCTGACGCTCTTCCGCAAGCCCGGCAGCCGCGCCACGCCCACCGTGTGGCGGCTCGGCGCGATGGCGTCCAACATCCCGGACCGCTTCACCGTCCCGGCGTCGGTGCCGGGCGTGGCCAAGGGCGTCGAACTCCCGGTGCCGCGCTACTCGCAGAACATCCACAAGGGCGAGTACCCGGAGTACGACAACGGCGGCGAGGCCTGGTGCAGCCCGACCTCCTCGACGATGGTCATCGAGTACTGGGGACGCGGCCCCACGGCCGCCGACCTGGCCTGGGTGAACCCCGCCTACGCCGACCCCCAGGTCGACCAGGGCGCCCGCTACACGTACGACTACCAGTACGAGGGCTGCGGCAACTGGCCCTTCAACGCGGCCTACGCGGCCACGTACAAGGACCTCCAGGGCGTCATCACCCGGCTGCGCTCGCTCGACGACATCGAGCGGCTGATCAAGGCCGGTATCCCTGTCATCACCTCGCAGTCCTTCCTCGCCACCGAACTGGACGGTGCGGGATACGGCACCTCGGGCCATCTGATGTGCATCGCGGGCTTCACCGCGGACGGCGACGTCGTCGCCAACGACCCGGCCAGTTCCAGCGACGACGCGGTGCGCAACATCTATAAGCGCGCCCAGTTCGAAACCATCTGGCTCAGGACCAAGCGGATCAACGCCACCGGCGGCGTCAGCGGCGGCACCGGCGGTGTCGCCTACGTCTACTTCCCGGCGCAGCCGAGCCCCGGCCAGCGCCGCGCGCTGGCGGCGGTCGGCATCGTCTGACATCCGTCCGTCCGGTCGTCTGTCCGACCGGCCGACCGGCCGACCGGCCGTTTCCGGCCCGGCCCCGCTCCTCGTACGCGAGGGGCGGGGCCGGGTGCGTGCGGGGTGCGTGCGGGGGTGGACAGGCCGTCGCACGTGGGGAATTGGACTCGAAGTGGTAGAGACCAATTCGTGGTTTAGTCCAAAGGTCTGGACCAACTATTGACGGGTTCGCGTCACCGCAGGATTCTGTCTGCCACGTTCCCCCACAGGAGGCTAGACGTGAACCGTCTCAAAGCAATCGGCTCGGGCGTGGCCGCCGTCGCCCTGGCCGTGGCCGGGCTCGGTACCGTTGCCGCTCTCGGCCCAAGTCAGGCCAGCGGAGCCACGGTCTCGACGAACGCCCTGACCAACAACTGGTACGCCGCCGCCCCGTATCTGATGCCCAACGACAACAACCCGCCGAGCGCGACCGCCATCATGGACGCGACCGGCCTGAAGGCGTTCCAGCTCGCCTTCATCCTCGCCCCCAACGGCGGTGGGTGCAGCCCCACATGGGACGGGACCAGTGCGGTGTCCTCCGACACCGCGGTGGCGAACGTGATCTCCGCGATCCGGGCCAAGGGCGGAGACGTGTCCGTCTCCATCGGCGGCTACGGCGGCACCAAGCTCGGCCAGGCGTGTTCCGACGCCGCGTCCACGGCCGCCGCGTACCAGCAGGTCATCACCAAGTACCAGCTCAAGGCGATGGACTTCGACCTGGAGGAGCCGGAGTACGAGAACACCGCGGCCGTCGCGCGCGAGATCGGCGCGGCCAAGATCCTCCAGCAGAACAACCCCGGCCTGTTCATCTCGGTGACCACGGCGGGCACCGCGGCGGGCACCGGCTGGTTCGGCCAGCAGATGCTCAACGAGGCCAAGTCGCAGGGCTTCACCCCCAACAACTTCTCGATCATGCCCTTCGACGGCGGCTTCAACGGGGCGGCGTCGCAGACCAGCGCGCTCACCGCCTTCAACGGCCTGCTGAAGACCACCTTCGGCTGGGACACCGCCACCGCGTACGCCCACGAGGGCTTCTCCGGCATGAACGGCCGCAGCGACACCGGCGAGTTCTTCTACCAGGCCGACTTCCAGACCGTGCTGGACTACGCGACCAGCCACGGCATGGGCCGCTTCACCTTCTGGTCGCTCAACCGCGACCGCCAGTGCAGCCCGCCGGACAACAACGGCAGCACCTCGGGCACGTGCAGCAGCGTGGCGCAGAACTCCTGGGACTTCGCCAAGTACTCGGTGAAGTTCGCGGGCGCCACGCCTCCCACCAACCCGCCCACGACGCCGCCGACCACACCGCCGACCACCCCGCCCGGCGGCGGCACCTGCACGGTCGCCCAGTGGGCCGCCTCCGCCGTCTACGTCGGCGGCAACGAGGTGGCGCACAACGGGCACAAGTGGAAGGCCAAGTGGTGGACCACCAACGAGGAGCCCGGCACCACCGGTGAGTGGGGCGTGTGGCAGGACGAGGGCACCTGCTGACCGGCCGCCGACCGCGACCGTCCGACGTTCCGGGGCGGCGACCGCACGGGCCGCCGAACCGCTGTCGGTCGAACTGGTCTGAACTGGTCTGATGCTGTCCGAAAATCTATCGCGGGTCCGCGGCCATCACCGGCAGCGGACCCGCGCTGGTGTGTGCGCGAGTCCGCATCTGCGCGTTTTCGCATATGCACATGCTGGTGGTTGTTGACCAAAAACGGACCCTGGATCTCCGGTCGCGTGTTTCACTCCGAACACGTGATCAGTAGCCTCACAGGGTAGACAGGTGCGCGCCCGTCGGCCGAACCACCGTGTGCGACGCGCCCGTTGAGCCCGATGACCTGGAGACAGCAACCGTGACCGACCGTCCTTCCTGGGCCCCGCAGGGCATCGACCTGACGGTGCCCAGCGTGTCCCGGATCTACGACTACTTCCTCGGTGGCTCGCACAACTTCGAGGTGGACCGGGAGGCGGCGCGGCTGGCCATGCGGGCCATGCCGGGGGCGCCCAAGATCGGCCAGGCCAACCGGGCGGTCATGCACCGCGCCGTGCGCTTCGCGATGGACCGCGGCATCGACCAGTTCCTCGACATCGGCTCCGGCATCCCCACCTTCGGCAATGTGCACGAGGTGGTGCAGCGGGCCAACCCCGACGCCCACGTGGTGTACGTCGACAACGACCCGGTCGCCGTCGCCCACAGCCGCGCCGTCCTGGAGGACAACGACAAGGCGACCATCGCCGCCGCCGACCTCCGCGACCCCGGCTCGGTGCTGGACAACCCCGAGACCAAGCGGCTGCTGGACTTCGACCGCCCCATGGGGCTGCTGCTCGTCGCCGTCCTGCACTTCCTGTCCGACGCCGACCATCCCAACGAGGTCGTCGCCGCGCTGCGCGACGCGCTGGCCCCCGGCAGCGTCCTGGTCGTCACCCACGCCACCCTCCAGTTCGGCCCCGTCCCCTCCGGACAGCGCGGTGTCCAGGCCGTCTACCAGCGCACCGCCACCCCGCTGATCATGCGCACCAAAGAAGAGGTGGAACGCTTCTTCGCCGGCTTCGAACTCGTCGAGCCCGGCGTCGTCCCGCTGCCGCACTGGCGCCCCGAGGCCCCGCTCAGCGACGACGACGACCCCGCCGTACTCCACGGTCTCGCCGGTGTGGGGCTGAAAGCGTGACCGCGCTCCCGGCCGCGGCCGGAAACGAGGGCGCGCACGCGCCCGACGCACGCCCCGGCGACAATCTGCGCAGATTCGCCGCCATTTGGGCACGCGCCATCTACCCGGTGACGGTCACCTCGATGACCCGCGCCGAGTTCGAGGACCACCTGGTGCCGCTCACCCGTGTGCTGAGCGACACCCTCAGGGGCCGCCCGTTCGACCCCCGCCCGGCCGCCGAGGTCGGCACCGCCCTGGTCGCCGCGCACTGCACCGACCCCGAGGCGCTGCCCAGCATCCTCGGCGTCATCGACGCCTACCTCGTCCTGTACTGCCCGCCGGGCCCCGGCCTCGACACCGACGACTGCCGGGCCCGCTGCTCACGCCTCCAGCACGCGGTCGCCGTCGGCTTCTCGCGGGCCCTGCGCGAACGCACCCTGCGCGAGCAGGAGTCCATCATCCGCGCCGCCCTGGACGCCCAGCGCGACGCCGAAGGCGCCCTGGCCGCCAGCGAGGCCCGCTTCCGCGCCGTCTTCGAGGGCGCCGCCCTCGGCATCGGCATCGCCGACCTCGACGGGGAAGTCCTTGAGGTCAACGACGCGATGACCCGGATGTTCGGCAGCGAATCCCTGACCATGCGCCGCAATGTCACCGAGTGGGTCCACAAGGACGACGGCACCGGCACCGGCACCCGCCGGCTCAACGGCGAGCTGGTACGCGGCGAACGCGACACGTACGACGTCGAGCGCGCCTACCAGCGGGTCGACGGCACCATCTTGTGGGCCAACGTCCGGGCGTCCCTGCTGCGCGACGCCACCGGCCGCCCGCAGTACCAGCTCGCGCTCGTCGAGGACGTCACGGAACGGCGCGGACTGCTGCGCCGACTGCGCCACCAGGCGACCCACGACGCGCTCACCGGACTGCCCAACCGCGCCCTGTTCTTCGAACGCCTCGACGCCGCGCTCGACGCCGACCCCGCCAACGGCACCAGCCGGATCGGCGTCTGCTACCTCGACCTCGACGGGTTCAAGGCCGTCAACGACAGCCTCGGCCACGCGGTGGGCGACCAGCTCCTCGTCGCCGTCGCCGAACGCCTCCAGTCCTGCGTCACCTCGCCCGACCAGCTCGTCGCCAGGATCGGCGGCGACGAATTCGTCGCCCTCTACACCGACCCGCCGAGCCTCGCCGCCGTCACCGCGCTCGCCGAACGCATCCTGGACGCGCTGTCCGCCCCCGTCCTGCTCGACGGCCGCGAACTGCCCGTCCACGGCAGCATCGGCATCGTCCACGGCCCCGTCGAGTCCCGGATCGCCGCCGACGTCCTGCGCAGCGCCGACATCACGATGTACCGCGCCAAGGAACAGGGCGGCAACCGGTACGAGGTCGCCGACCCGGTCGCCGACGCCCGCGCCATCACCCGGCACGGCCTGACCAACCAGCTCCCGAGCGCCCTGGAACACGACGAGTTCTTCATCGAGTACCAGCCCCTCGTCGGCCTCGACGACGGCGCCGTGCACGGCGCCGAAGCGCTGGTGCGCTGGTGCCACCCCACCCACGGCATACTCGGGCCCGACCAGTTCATCCCGCTCGCCGAGAGCACGGGACACATCGTCGGCCTCGGCCGCTGGGTCCTGGAGCGGGCCGCCCGCCAGGCGTACGCCTGGCAGAGCGAGCACATCGGCGGCGGTCCGCCGCCACGGGTCAACGTCAACCTCTCACCGATCCAGCTGCACCACCCCGAGCTGGTCCAGGAGGTCTCCCGCGTCCTGGAGGACACCGGCCTCGACCCCGCCTCGCTCTGCCTCGAGGTCACAGAGAGCGCTCTGATCGGCGCCGACGAGGACACCCTCAAGCCCCTGCGGCAGATAGTCGACCTCGGCGTCTCCATCGCCCTCGACGACTTCGGCACCGGCTACTCCAACCTGTCCTCCCTGCGCTGGCTCCCCGTCAGCGTCCTCAAGCTCGACCGCTCCTTCACCCGCGGCATGCGCGGCCACGCCGCCGACCCCGTCGACCTCAAGATCGTCGGCGGCATCGTCTCCCTCGCCCACGCCCTCAACCTGACCGTCACCGTCGAAGGCGTCGAGACCCGCACCCAGGCCGACCATCTGCGCGCCCTCGGCTGCGACACCGGCCAGGGCTGGTACTACGCCCGCCCCGGCCCGCCGGAACGGCTCCACACCCTGTCGCTGGCCGACGCCAGCTAGCCGCCCGGTCCGCCGTCACGGCTCCGCCAGCGCGCGGGGCCGTGAGAAACGACGCACTTGAGTGCGTCGGGCGGGCGTCGGGGCGGAGCCGCGCGGCCCACGTGGTGGAATCAGGCGGTACGCGAGCCCGTGGTCCGTCCGAGGAGAGCCCCCTGAACACCGCCGTCGCGGAGACGATCTCCGCCCTCGCTCTCCTGCTGGTCCTCGGCTTCGCCGTCCTGCGCCCGCGCGGCTGGCCCGAGGCGGTGGCCGCGGTGCCCGCCGCGGGACTGCTCATCGGCATCGGGGCGGTGACGCCGTCCGCCGCCTGGCACGAGACCAGGGAACTGCTGCCGGTCGTCGGCTTCCTGGCGGCCGTGCTCGTCCTGGCGGAACTGTGCGCCGACGACGGTCTGTTCACAGCGGCGGGCGACGCGGTCGCGCGGGCCTGCCGGGGCGAGCCCAAGCGGCTGCTGGCCGGGGTGTTCGTCGTGGCCGCGCTGGTCACGGCGGTGCTCAGCCTGGACGCGACCGTCGTCCTGCTCACCCCGGTGATCATCGCGACGGCCGCGCGGGCGGGTGCCAAGGCGCGCCCGCACCTGTACGCGACCGCGCACCTGGCCAACTCCGCCTCCCTGCTCCTGCCGGTCTCCAACCTCACCAATCTGCTGGCCTTCACGGCCGCCGGCGTGTCCTTCACCCGCTTCGCGCTCCTGATGACCCTGCCGTGGCTGCTGTCCGTCGGCATCGAATACGCCGTCTTCCGCCGCTACTTCGCCGCCGACCTCGCCGTCCGCGAGCACCCGCCGGAGCAGGGCGAGCCGCCGGCCGTACCGGTGTTCACGCTGGTCGTCCTCGGCCTGACCCTGGCCGGCTTCGCGGTCACCTCGCTCGGCGGCCTCAACCCCGCCTGGGCGGCGCTCGCGGGCGCGCTGGTCCTGGGCGTACGGGCGCTGCGCCGCCGCCGGGCGACGGTCCGCGGCCTGGTCGCGGCGGCCGGGCCGCTGTTCTGCCTGTTCGTGCTCGCCCTCGGCGTCGTGGTGAAGGCCGTGGTCGACAACGGGCTGTCCGACGCCGCCGACCGGGTGCTGCCGCACGGCAGCGGCCTGCTCGCGCTGCTCGGGACCGCCGCGTTCGCCGCCGTCCTGGCCAATCTGATCAACAACCTGCCCGCCGTGCTCGCACTGCTCCCGCTGGCCGCCGCGGGCGGCCCCGGCCCGGTGCTCGCCGTGCTCATCGGCGTCAACCTCGGCCCCAACCTCACCTACGCGGGCTCGCTCGCCACCCTGCTGTGGCGGCGCGTGCTGCGCGACCACGGCACCGACTCCGACCTGCGCACCTTCACCCGGCTCGGGCTGCTCACGGTGCCGCCGACGCTCATCGCCTCCACGGTCGCGCTCTGGGCGGGCCTGCGGCTCACCGGAACCTGACCGGCGCCTTCCCCGTCAGCTCCGCTTGGTGAGCGTGCTCGGGGCGCCCTCGGCCTGCGGCCCCGCCTCGATCCGCAGGGTGCGCGCGTCCGTCATGGAGACGGAGTACTCATGCCCTGTCAGACAGGTCAGCGACGAGTCGGGGTCCGTGGGCTCGGCGGCGGTGACCCGCAAGGTCATGGTGTTCCCCCGGACCTGCGCCAGCGACAGCGCCTCCGTACAGCCCCGCTCCGCCCCCGTGCCCGCCTCGGGGATGTTGCTGACGTCCTGGCCGACGGCCTCGCCGCGCGCCCCCGCGTGCAGGGTGAGCGTGACGGTGAACCGGTCGCTGCGCGGCTGGCCGCCGCTGCCGCTCGGATTGCCGGGCCCCGTACCGACCCAGGTGCCGACCCACGAAGCGGGCAGCGCGTCGGCGGGCGCGGAGGTGTGGGTGCTCGTGCTCGGGCCGGGATTCCCGTTGTTGTCGTCGCCGGAGCCGCGCTGCTGGTCGAGGATCACGCCGACCACCACGCACAGGGCCAGCACGCCCGCGACGACCAGTCCGACGCGGGCACCGCGGCCCATCCCCGGCGCGCGGCGCGCGGCACCCCACGGTGCGGGCTGCGGCCCCGAGTACGGCCCGGTGGGCCGGACGGGGCCCGGCAGGGGCGACGGCGTACGCGGCGGCGCGTACGCGGCGTGCGGGGGAGCGGGGGTCTGGCCTCCGGAGCCGGGGCCGCGGCCGGGCGCGGTCAGCGGCGCCGTGGGGGAGTAGGGCGACGGCCCCACGGCGGCCGTCGGGTCCGCCAGCAGCGTGCGGACCCGCGCTTCTCGGCCGCGCAGCTCGTCGGTGAGGCCGGGCGGCGGGACCTCGTGCCACACGCCCGTACGGTGCCCCGCCTCCCGCAGCAGCGCCAGCGCCTCCTCGGCGGTCGGCCGGTCGGCTGGTTCCTTGGCGAGGCACGCGTGGACCAGCGGCGCCACCGCGTCGGGCAGCCCGGTGAGGTCGCCGTCCTCATGCACGATCCGGTACATCAGCGCGGGCGTCGACGGCTCCTCGCCCGGCCGGTTGAACGGGCCGTGCCCGGTCCCCGCGTAGACCAGTACGGCCGCCAGCGCGAACAGGTCGCCGGGCTCGGCGGACGCGCCCGCGGTCGCCTGCTCGGGCGCCATATAGCCGGGGGAGCCGATCACCCCGCCGGTCCTGGTGTGCCGGGAGTCCTCCGCGGCCCGCGCGATGCCGAAGTCGATCAGCAGCGGCCGGTCAGGGCCGAGCAGTACGTTCGACGGCTTCACGTCGCGGTGCGCGAGACCCACCGCGTGCACCGACCGCAGCGCCTCGCAGAGTTCGGCGGCCAGCGACGCCAGGGCCGGTTCCGGCAGCGGGCCGTGCGCCGAGACCCACTCGGCCAGTGAGGGCGCCGCCACGTACTCGGTCGCCAGCCACGGGGGGCGGGTGCCGGGCGGGCTGTAGTCCACCACCGCCACCGTCCACGGCGAACGCACGCGGTCCGCGTGGCGGATCTCCCGCGCGAACCGCTCCCCGAAGCCGGGGTCGAGTCCGAACTCGGACCGTACGGTCTTCAGCGCCAGTGCCCTCCCGGCGGGGGTGCGCGCCAGATAGACCTGTCCCATGCCGCCCGCGCCGAGCCGCGCGAACAGCGGGTATCCGCCGACTGTGCGCGGATCCGTGGCGTCCAAGCTCTCCATGGGCAGCAGCGTAGGGCCGCTCGCGGCCCCGTGGGAGCGTGATCGTACTCATCCGCCTCCGTCGCCGTACTCACCTGTCACTCCAGTCGTGTCTTGCTTCTTTTCCCGCCCACCCGCCCACCCGTGCGGGTGTTTTTTCGTCTGCGGGTGCCGCTTGTGCCTGGTCGGTGCCGGTCCGGGGCACCTCCTCGAAATGCGGCTACCTGGCCTTGCTCATTCGGCACCGTCCCTGTCACCGCATTTCTGCGGGGGCACCCCGGCCCGTCCCCTCCCGGTACGTCGGCGTCCGCCTGTCCGGTGGGGGTGGCCGGGAGGGGGTGGGTGGGCTCGGGTACGTCGGCGTCCGACGGTCCGCCTGGGGCGGATGGGACGGGGTGGGTGGGGGCTCGGCCCCCTGCGCGACCGACCGTCCAGCCGGGGCGGACGAGAAGGGGTGGGTGGGCTCGGGTATGTCGGCGTCCGCGTGTCCGTGGGGGGCCGGGGTGGGGGTCCAAGATTGTGAGGGTGCCCCGGGTGTCTTCCGCCCTGAGGGGGCGCTCTCCGTCGATTCCACGGTGGAGGAACGGCCGGGTGTCGTCACCGGTCTTTGGGACTTTCCTTAGCCACAGTGGACCGTCGGACGCCGACGTGCCCGAGCCCATCCATCCCCCTCCCGCCTACGCGGGCGGGTTGGGGGGCGCAGGGGCCGAGCCCCCACCCACCCCCTCCCGGTAACCCCCACCGGCAGGCGGACGCCGACGGGCGAGGAGGGGACGGGGCGGGGTGCCCCCGCAGAAATGCGGTGACAGGGACGGTGCCGAATGAGCAAGGCCAGGTAGCCGCATTTCGAGGAGGTGCCCCGGCCCGGCACCGACCAGGCACAAGCGGCACCCGCAGACGAAAAAACACCCGCACGGGTGGGCGGGCGGGAAAGACACGACACACTCGCGCCCGTGACGTGGCGCGTCCGATCAGGCATACTCCAACGCGCCAGAACCGCTGATCACCGCGTGCCGCGACCCGGCAGGGGACCATCGGTTCATGGGCACTGCCCACCGACGGCGCCGCCACACCCAGGGCGTGCCGCCGACGCCCCCGACAGGGAGGAGCGTGCCGCGATGTCGCAGCACGGCCCGCAGCCGGTTGTCCGCCACCTGCCCACCGAGGAGGCGCGGGATCTGCTCGCGCTCACCCGGGACCTGGCCCAGCGGGAGATCGCGCCCGCGGCCGCCGCGGAGGAGGACGCGGGCCACTTCCCGCGTGAGACCTTCGCGCTGATCGGGGAGACCGGACTGCTCGGCCTGCCGTACGCGGAGGAGCACGGCGGCGGGGGTCAGCCGTACGAGGTCTATCTCCAGGTGCTGGAGGAACTGGCCGCGGCCCGCCTCACCATCGGCCTCGGCGTCAGCGTCCACACCCTCGCCTGCCACGCGCTCGCGCACTTCGGCGCCAAGGAACAGCGCGCCGAGCACCTGCCCGCCATGCTGGGCGGCAGCCTCCTCGGTGCCTACTGCCTCTCCGAGCCCGCCGCGGGCTCCGACGCGGCCAGCCTGCGGACGCGCGCCGTACGTACCGGCGGCGGCGCGGACGGGGGCGGCGCGGACGGCGACGCCGGGAACTGGACGATCGACGGCACCAAGGCGTGGATCACCCACGGCGGGGTCGCCGACTTCTACACCGTCCTGGCCCGCAGCGGCGGCGACGGCGCGCGCGGCATCTCCGCGTATCTGGTGCCGGGCGACGCGCCGGGCCTGAGCGCCGCCGCGCCCGAGCGGAAGATGGGCATGAACGGCTCGCCCACCGCGCAGGTGCACTTCGACGGCGTGACCGTCCCCGACAGCCGCCGCATCGGCGAGGAGGGCCAGGGGTTCGCCATCGCGCTGGCCGCGCTGGACGCCGGGCGGCTCGGCATCGCCGCCTGCGCCGTCGGCCTCGCCCAGGCCGCGCTGGACGCCGGTCTCGCGTACGTCAAGGAGCGGCGCCAATTCGCCCGGCCCCTGGCCGACTTCCAGGGGCTGCGCTTCATGATCGCCGACATGGCCACCAAGATCGAGGCGGGCCGCGCCCTGTACCTGGCCGCGGCCAGGACCCGCGACGCCGGTCTCGACTTCTCCCGGCAGGCCGCCATGGCCAAGCTCTTCTGCACCGACGCGGCGATGCAGGTGACGACGGACGCCGTCCAGCTCCTGGGCGGCTACGGCTACACGGCCGACTTCCCCGTGGAGCGGTACATGCGCGAGGCCAAGGTGTTGCAGATCGTCGAGGGCACCAACCAGATCCAGCGCATGGTGATCGCGCGCCACGTGGCGGGCCCCGAGTCGCGGAGCTGAGCGGTCGCCCGGCGGCGGGCGGTACCCCGGCGCCCCGGTCGGGGCGCCGGATCAGGCCGCGCGGGGCGCCGGTACCCGGAAGGGGCGCGAGCCGGGGCCGCCCACGTGCGAGAAGGGCTGGGTGCGCCAGTCCAGGGTGTCGGGCAGGACCAGGAGGGTGCCGAGGTCGAGGTCGTGGACCTCGCCGGGCAGGGAGCCGACGAGGGGGCGGGCCTCCTCGACGGGGCGGCCCGAGCCGGAGCAGACGGTGAGGCCGAAGGGGTTCCACGGCGTGGGGCACAGGGCGTGCTCCGGAAGCCGGTCCTCGTCGGCGAAGACCGCGATCGGCCGCGCGCACTCCGGGCAGTCCACCCGGACCAGGTCGAGATCGTCCTCGAACGAGTCATCCGTGTCGTCGGCGTCCGGCAGTCCCGGCAGCAGCGCGAGCGCGAATTCGCGTTCGTGCCCCTCCTCGGGCGCCGGCTGGGTCCGCTCACTGCGGTTGTGGCGCACATGGTTACGCATATTCGCGTCTCCCCCATCGGACGGATGTGCCCTCCATCGGGCCGGCCCGGCGTCAATCCCGCGGCCATAGCGAGCACTTCCCGCCGCGCTACGCGGGTAATCACGCCATCGACCTCATAGGGATGCATGGGGTGTGGCCTTCGTCACATCCCGCCTTTTGCCCGGTCCATGCGCCCTCACCATGCCTCCGCGCACCCCTCGTGCCCCCGCGCGGCATCTTGCGGGAGTGCCGGATAAGGTGCGAGCGGGCGTGGCCGGGCAGGGCCCCGCCGACCGGTGGAAGCGGCTCGGCAGAATGCGTGGCGACGTGATGCGTGACGGGTGGCGGCGTAATGCGTGACGGTGGGATGCGGACCAACTGGGCCGGGAACATCACCTTCTCGGCGGAACGGGTGCACCGCCCGGAGTCGACCGGCGCCCTGCGCTCCCTGGTCGCCGCGAGCCGCCGCGTGCGGGTGCTGGGCAGCGGCCACTCCTTCAACGACATCGCCGACACCGACGGCGCCCTCGTCGAACTCTCCGGCCTGCCACCGGAGATCGACATCGACAGGGCCGCGGCCACCGTCCGCGTCGCCGCGGGCGTCCGCTACGCCGAACTCGCCCAGCGGCTGCACGAGTCCGGCTTCGCGCTGCCCAACATGGCATCGCTGCCGCACATTTCGGTGGCGGGCAGCGTCGCCACCGGCACCCACGGCTCCGGCAACGCCAACGGCGGCCTCGGCACCTCCGTCAGCGCCCTCGAACTCGTCACCGCGGACGGCGAAGTCGCCGTGCTCAGCCGGGACAAGGACGCCGACCGCTTCGACGGCGCCGTGGTCTCGCTCGGCGCGCTCGGCGTCGTCACCGCCCTCACCCTCGACCTGGTCCCCGACTTCGCCCTCCGCCAGCACGTCTTCACCGGGCTCGAACTGGCCGACCTGGACGGGCACTTCGACGCGATCACCGGGGCCGCGTACAGCGTCAGCATGTTCACCGACTGGCGCGCGCCGCGCTTCGGGCAGGTCTGGCTCAAGCAGCTCGCCGACGCGCCCGCGCCCGAATTCCCCTGGGCCGCGCCCGCCACCGGGCCGATGCACCCCGTCCCCGGCGCCGACCCGGTGAACTGCACCGCGCAGCAGGGCGTGGCCGGACCCTGGCACGAGCGACTGCCGCACTTCAGGCCGGGATTCACCCCTAGCAGCGGCGCCGAGTTGCAGTCCGAATACCTGCTGCCCCGCGAACACGCCCTGCCCGCGCTCCACGCCCTCGCCGCGCTCGGCGCCGATATCGCGCCGCTGCTCCAGATCTGCGAAGTGCGGACCGTCGCCGCCGACCGGCTCTGGCTCAGCCCCGCCTACGGGCACGACTGCGTCGCCTTCCACTTCACCTGGGTGCCGGACACCGCCGCCGTCCTCCCCGTCCTCGCCCGCCTCGAACAGCGCCTCGCGCCGTACGCGCCGCGCCCGCACTGGGGCAAGGTCTACGTCGCCGACGCCGCCGAGGTCAGGTCCCGCTACCCCCGTATGGCGGACTTCCGGGCGCTGGCCGCCGAGCTGGATCCGGGCCGCACCTTCAGCAACGCCCACCTGGACCGGCTGCTGCCCGCGTGAGCGCGACGGCGACACCCGGCCCGGGATGTGACCGAACCGTGCACATGCATACGTAACGCGGCGCTGTGCCTATGGGTAAGGTCATCCGCTATGGAGGAGTTGGACCGGCACATCGTGGAACTTCTCGTCGCCGACGGGCGCATGAGCTACACCGACCTGGGCAAGGCCACCGGCCTGTCCACCTCGGCGGTGCACCAGCGCGTGCGCAGGCTCGAACAGCGCGGGGTGATCCGCGGCTACGCGGCCATCGTCGACCCCGAGGCGGTCGGCCTGTCCCTGACGGCCTTCATCTCCGTCAAACCGTTCGACCCCAGCGCCCCCGACGACATCGCGGACCGCCTCGCCGAGGTCCCCGAGATCGAGGCGTGCCACAGCGTCGCGGGCGACGAGAACTACATCCTCAAGGTGCGGGTCTCCGCCCCCATCGAGCTGGAACACCTCCTGACCCGGATCCGCACCCTCGCGGGCGTCTCCACCCGCACCACGGTCGTCCTGTCCACGGCGTACGAGGCCAGGCCGCCGCGCGTCTGAGCCGTGAGTCCGGCCGCCACGGACCCGCCGTCACGGGAGGCGCGCAGGCGCAGGGGGCGCCACCCCGGAGTCCGGCGCGCGCCCCGACCGGGGGAGACTTGTGCCCATGCACCGCACCTCCACTCCGCAGCCCCCCGCCACCCCCGCGCCGACCGGCACCGTCCTGCTCCGCGGCGGCGCCGTCTACAGCCCCGCCGACCCCTTCGCGACCGCGATGGTCGTGGACGGCGGCACCGTCGCGTGGGTCGGTTCCGAAGGGGCCGCGGACTCCTTCGCGGACGGCGTGGACCGTGTCGTCCAGCTCGAAGGGGCGCTGGTGACCCCGGCCTTCACCGACGCGCACGTGCACACCACCGCCACCGGCTTCGCCCTCACCGGCCTCGACCTGTCCGGCGCCGCGTCGCTGGCCGACGCGCTGACCCGTACGGCCGCGTACGCCGCCGAGCGGCCCGCCGACCGCGTGCTGCTCGGCCACGGCTGGGACGAGAGCCGGTGGCCCGAGCGGCGCACACCGACCCGCGCGGAGCTGGACGAGGCGGTCGGCGGACGACCCCTCTACCTGACCCGTACGGACGTCCACTCGGCCGCCGTCAGCACCGCGCTGCTCGACCTGGTGCCCGGCGTCCGGGACGAGCCCGGCTTCGACCCGCAGGCGCCGCTGACCCGCGACGCGCACCACGCGGTACGCCGCGCCGCGTACACCGCCGTCACCCCCGCCCAGCGCGCCGCCGCCCAGCGCGCCGCGCTGCTGCACGCCGCGGAACAGGGCATCGGCGCGCTGCACGAGTGCGCGGGCCCCGACATCTCCTCCGAGGACGACCTCACCGGCCTCCTCGCGCTGGCCGCCGCCGACGCCGGGCCGCGGGTCTTCGGCTACTGGGCGCAGGCCGCGTCCACCCCCGCCGACCTCGACCGGGTCAGGGACCTCGGCGCGATCGGCGCGGGCGGCGACCTCTTCGTGGACGGCTCGATCGGCTCCCACACCGCCTGCCTGCACGCCCCGTACGCCGACGCGGCGCACACCGGCGTCAGCTACCTGGACGCCGAGACCATCGCCCGCCACCTCACCCTCTGCACGGAAGCGGGCCTCCAGGCCGGTTTCCACGCCATCGGGGACGCGGCGATCGGCGCGGTCGTCGACGGCGTACGGGCCGCCGCCGCGGCCGTCGGCCTGGAACGCGTCAGGGCCCTGCGGCACCGCGTGGAGCACGCCGAACTGATGACCCCCGACACCATCGCGGCCTTCGCCGAATTCGGCCTCGTGGCCTCCGTGCAGCCCGCCTTCGACGCGGCCTGGGGCGGTGAGGACGGCATGTACGCCGACCGGCTCGGCGCCGACCGGGCCCGCGACCTCAACCCCTTCGCCGCCATGACCCGTGCCGGGGTGCCGCTGGTCCTCGGCTCCGACAGCCCCGTCACCCCGCTCGACCCCTGGGGCGCCGTCCGCGCCGCCGCCTTCCACCGCACCCCCGAGCACCGCGTCTCGGCTCGCGCCGCCTTCAACGCCCACACCCGTGGCGGCTGGCGCGCCATCGGGCGGGACGACACCGGCGTCCTGGTCCCCGGCGCCCCCGCCGACTACGCCGTCTGGGACAGCGGCGACCTCGTCGTCCAGGCCCCCGACGAACGCGTCGCCAACTGGTCCACCGACCCGCGCTCCGGCACCCCGGGCCTGCCCGATCTCACCCCCGGACGCCCGCTTCCGTCCGCCCTGCGCACCGTCGTCGGCGGCCGTACCGTCTTCGAGCGGCCGAACGGGTGAGCATCGCTCGGCACATGCGGCCGAACGGTGTGCCCTCGGCCTGTCGCGGTGTGTCGCAGGGCCCCGCACTGACCTGCTGATTTGGCGAAACCCCGCAGGTCAAGGGGGTGTTGACAGCCGATGGTCGGAGGCGAGTAGGTTCGGCCAAGTCCACCACAGGACGTCGGACCGGGGGCCCTCCGCGGTTCTGTCGACCGCCGCTGGGCCATGGGGCGCCGCGCCGCACGTGCACGCCGCCACTGGCAGCCAGGTCCAGCGTCAGCGGCGCCGGAACGCGTACGCGCCCCGGTCGGCAGGTGTGACCCGGGAAGGGCCCGGACGCCCAGTAGACAACGGCCTTGGTACTGACCCGCAGCCAGCGGGTCCCAGGTCGGCCCGAAGGGCGTCCGGGCCCGTTCCGTTGCCCTCCCGCAGTCTGGGGGTCCCCCCGGACGGAGTCTGGGGGAGGGTCCCAGGTCGGCCCGAAGGGCGTCCGGGTCCGTTCCGTTGCCCTCCCGCAGTCTGGGGGTCCCCCCGGACGGAGTCTGGGGGAGGGTCCCGCGTCGGCCCGATGGGCGCCTGGGCCCGTTCCGCTGCCCTTCCGCTCTCTGTTCCGCGGCCTGGGGGTCCCCAGACTTCGTCCGGGGGTGCCCCCAGGCGGGTGGGGCGGGGTACCGTCGCCTTCATCACCACTTCACCTGCAAGAAAGGCCGCGACGTGCGCCCGCGACCCGACACCGTTTCCGCGGCGACCGCGGTTGAGCCGTTGACGGAGCCGTCAGCGGCGCCAGGGGTTGGGGCGGAGGGGAAGGCGTCGCGCCGCGAGCGGTTCGCGGCGGCGGCGCGGGCGGCCGCGCCCAGGTCGGCGGTGGCCGCGGTGAGCGGCTGCGCGCTGGCGCTGGCGTTTCCGCCGTACGGGGTGTGGCCGCTGTCGGTGGTGGCGGTGGCGGCCCTGGCACTGGTGCTCGAGGGCAGGACGGTGCGCCAGGCGGCCTGGCTGGGCTTCGCCTTCGCGTTCCCCTTCTTCCTGTGGCTCCTGGTGTGGCTGCGCTCGGTGATCTGGCTGGCCGTACCGCTGCTGTCGGCGGTCGAGGCGGCGTACCTCGTGCTGATGGCCGCGCTGATCGTGCTCGCCCGGCGGCTGCCCGGCTGGCCGCTGTGGACCGCGTGCCTGTGGGTCGCACAGGAGCTGGTACGCGACCGGCTGCCGTTCGGCGGCTTCCCGTGGGGGCGCCTGGCGTTCGCCAACACCGCCTCCCCGTACACCCCGCTCGCCGCGCTCGGCGGCGCCCCGCTGGTGACCTTCGCGGTGGCGCTCAGCGGCACGCTGCTGGCCGCGGCGGCCCTGGCCGGGTACCGGGCGTACAAAGCCCGCCGCGCCGCCGTCCTGCCGGGCGTGACCGCCCTGGCCCTGTCGGTGGCCGTCCTGCTGTCCGGCCTGCTCGTGCCGGTGCACACCAATGCCGTCGGCCACGTGCGCGTCGCCGTCGTCCAGGGCAATGTGCAGCAGCCCGGCATGCACTTCCTCGGCCGACCGATGCAGATCCTCAACAACCACGTACAGGCCACCCTCAAGCTCGCCGCCGACATCGAGGCGGGCAAGGTGCCCAAGCCCGACATCGTGCTGTGGCCGGAGAACTCCTCCGACCTGGACCCCTTCACGTACCCGGAGGCGTACGACAAGATCACCGAGGCCGTGAAGGCGGTGGGTGTGCCGGTGCTGGTCGGCGCCCTGGTCGACGGCCCGGACGAGGACCACGTGCAGAACGAGGGCATCGTGTGGGACCCGGTCACCGGCCCCGGCGCCCACTACACCAAGCAGCACCCGGTGCCGTTCGGCGAGTACGTGCCCTTCCGCAAGGCGCTGACCAAGGTCGTCCCGATGCTCAACCAGATCCCGCGGGACTTCTACCCCGGCAAGGGCACCGGCGTGATGCGGATCGGCCCGGCCGAACTCGGCGACGTGATCTGCTTCGAGGTCGCCTACGACGGCATCGTGCGCGACACGGTGAAAGCCGGGGCGCGGGCCCTGGTCGTCCAGACCAACAACGCCACCTACGGCCGCACCGGCCAGCCCGAACAGCAGCTCGCCATGTCCCGGCTGCGCGCCGTCGAGCACGGCCGCGCCATCGTCACCGCCGCGACCAGCGGAATCAGCGCGATCGTCGCTCCTGATGGCAAGATCGAACAGCAGAGCGCGGAGTTCACCCAGCAGGTGCTGAGTGCCGACATCCCGCTGCGCGACGAGATCACTCTCGCCGACCGCGTCGGTACGTTTCCTGAGTGGTCACTCGCTATTGTTGGGCTCCTGTCCTGTGCGGTCGCCTTCGCGCTCGGCAGGCGCGACCGCACACGCATGGGCATGGCAAAGGGGCAGTAGTGAACGACGGCGAGCAGCGGAGCTTCGGGCCGCTCGGCAAGGTTCTGGTCATCATCCCGACCTACAACGAGGCCGAGAACATCAAGCCGATCGTGCAGCGGGTGCGCACGTCGGTACCCGACGCCCACATCCTCGTCGCCGACGACAACAGCCCGGACGGCACCGGGAAGCTCGCCGACGAGCTGGCGGGCGCCGACGAGCAGGTCCACGTCCTGCACCGGCAGGGCAAGGAGGGCCTGGGCGCGGCGTACCTCGCCGGCTTCCAGTGGGGCATCGACCACGGCTACGGCGTCCTGGTCGAGATGGACGCGGACGGCTCCCACCAGCCGGAGGAACTGCCCCGGCTGCTGACCGCGCTCAAGAGCGCGGACCTGGTGCTCGGTTCGCGCTGGATCCCGGGCGGACGGGTCGTCAACTGGCCGAAGTCCCGCGAGTATCTGTCGCGCGGCGGCAGCACCTACTCCCGGCTCCTGCTGGACGTCCCGATCCGTGACGTGACCGGCGGCTACCGCGCCTTCCGCAAGGAGACCCTGGAAGGTCTCGGCATGGCCGAGATCGCCTCCGCCGGCTACTGCTTCCAGGTGGACCTCGCCTGGCGCGCGGTCAAGGGCGGCTTCCACGTGGTCGAGGTGCCGATCACCTTCGTCGAACGCGAGCGCGGCGACAGCAAGATGAGCCGCAACATCGTGGTCGAGGCGCTGTGGCGGGTCACCGCGTGGGGCGTGGGCTCCCGGGCGGGCAAGATCGTCGGCCGCAAGGCGTAAGGCCGCTCACGGCCCCCTGAGCCCCTTCGTGGGGTATGCGGGGGCGGGACGCGCGGACGTGCGCACGGGCGTCCGCGGGAATCCCCCGCGGAACCCGAAGAGGGAAGCGTCCACCGATCCGGTCTTTACCTGATCTTTGGCACACTTGAGCTATGACGATGAGCACTCCGCCCTCTGTCCGTCCGCAGCAGCCCGGCCCGCGGCGACGGCGCCGTTCGCGCGTCCGCACCATCCTGCCGCTGGCCGTCGCGGCCTGGGCGGTGCTGGAGATCTGGCTGCTCATCGTGGTGGCGGGGGCGACCAGCGGGCTGACGGTCTTCCTGCTGATCGTCGCCGGGCTGATACTGGGCGCGAGCGCGGTCAAGCGGGCCGGGCGCAGCGCGTGGCGGAATCTGACCGCGCAGGTGCAGGCCGCCCAGGCGCAGGCCGCGCGGGACCCGAACGCGGCCCCGACCCCGCCCGCCGAGAGCAAGGGGCGCAACGGACTGGCGATGCTCGGCGGCCTGCTGCTGATCATCCCCGGCTTCCTCTCCGACGCCGTGGCGCTGTTCCTGCTCTTCCCGCCGACCCGCAGGCTCATCGGCAAGGGCGTCGACCGGCTCAACGCCCGCGCCCTCGCGGCGCGGCCCGCCGCCGGGGAGCCCGGCTCCGTCGGCGACCTCTTCCAGCAGGCGCGGGACGCCAACGAGCAGATCCGGATCCACAAGCCCGACGGCAAGGTCATCCAGGGCGAGGTCGTCGACCACCGGGACTGATCACGCGCGCGGGTCCGGCGGTCCGCGCCCCGCGGATCTCGGGATCAGCGCCGCGCCACTCAAAAACCCGCCGGGGGCGGAGCAGGTGCTCCGCCCCCGGCGGGGAAGTGTCGGGGGGCCTTGGTCCCCGGGGAGGTGATCCCTGGGGCGCCCCCATGGGTGAGCCCGCGCTGTCAGGCGCTCTTGCGGTTGTCGCGCGGATGCACGGCGATGTTCATCGCTCCGGAGCGCAGGACGGCCAGCCGTTCGGCCAGCACCTCCTCCAGCTCCTCGAGCGTGCGCCGCTCCATCAGCATGTCCCAGTGCGTGCGCGCGGGCTTGGTCGTCTTCTCCTCCGGGCCCTCTCCGTCCACCAGCAGGGCGGTCTGGCCGCAGGCGCGGCACTCCCACTCCGGCGGAATCTCGGCCTCAACCGAGAACGGCATCTCAAATCGATGTCCGTTCCGGCATGCGTACTCAACGGTCTGGCGCGGGGCCAGATCGATACCGCGGTCGGTCTCGTAGCTGGTGGCCCCGAGTCGCGTGCCGCGGAGAGCTCGCTCACTCATGAATCGTGCCTCCCGGGCTTGGTCGCCCACAGGACAGGTGTCGCTGTCGTCGTCATCCGGTCAACGTCCGGTCGGCGGTGAAGATTCCCGTTTAGGGAGATGCGTCGCCCGTCGTGTCGCCCCTGTTTGTACCCACCGGTGCCCGGTTTGTCACATCTGAGCGGAGATGTCACCCGGTGTCGTCATATCTTTTGCGTGCAGTAACGGTCAAGCTGCTGGGCCAACCGCGTACACTACCGGTCCGCACCGCCTCCGGCTAAATCGGATCGACCGCAGCGCGTTCGGGCGCGTCCCGACGAATCACCGCAGAAGCGGGCATTACGTCCGGGGTCGAGCCCGCGTCAGCACCCGAATTCGTATCCGAATTCACCTCCCCGTCGCTGGTCGCGTCCGTGGCCCCGTCCCTGTTCGCGTCCTTGGTCACGCTCGGACCCGGCGCTCCCTCCGGTTCCGCGAAGACCCGCAGGAAGAACTGTGCGAGCGGGCCGATGGCCAGCGCGTAGAGCACCGTACCGACCCCCACGCCGCCGCCCAGCGCGAAACCGGCGGCCAGCACGGTCACCTCGATGCCGGTACGCACCAGCCGTACGGAACGGCCGGTCCTGCGGTGCAGGCCGGTCATCAGGCCGTCGCGCGGACCGGGGCCGAAACGGGCGGTGATGTAGAGGCCGGTCGCCAGGCCGTTGAGCGCCACCCCGGCCACCAGCAGCGGGACGCGTACGGCCAGGGCCTCCACGTGCGGCACCAGGCGGCAGGTCCCGTCCATCGCCAGGCCCACGACGAAGACGTTGGAGACCGTGCCGAGGCCGGGGCGCTGCCGGATCGGCCACCACAGGAGGAGAACGGCCGCGCCGACGACAATGGAGACGACGCCGATGCTCAGTCCGGTCAGCCGGGACAGCCCCTGATGGAAGACGTCCCACGGGTCCAGGCCGAGCGCGGCGCGGATCATCAGCGCTGAGCTGGCCCCGTACAGGACCAGCCCGACGTAGAGACGGACGAGGCGGCGGTACGGGACCGGCGAGAGCGACGGGTGCGGGAACGACGAGAACAACGGAACCCCCCTGGCGGACGTGTTGGCGCACATGCCACTCTGTGGCCTGTAAGTGCTTCGGATCCACGGCCAATCTGTGGAAGGTGGACTGATTTCTGTGTCCCAGTGGACTGCGACGGTCGGCGCCGCGCACCTCGCCCGGCTTCTCGAACCGCGCCCGCGAAGCGGCCGCGGCGCCGGAGCGGCGGCGGGCCACGGGCGGAAACTGCCCGCCTACCGGGGGCTGGCCGACGGGATCAGGCTGCTGGTGCTCGAAGGCCGGGTACAGGTCGCCGCGCGGCTGCCCGCGGAACGGGAACTGGCTCTCGCGCTCGGCGTCAGCCGGACCACCGTCGCCGCCGCCTACGAGGCGCTGCGCGCCGAGGGATTCGCCCGCTCGCGGCGCGGCGCCGGAAGCTGGACGGCGATCCCCGACGGCCATGTGCTGCCCTCGCGCAGCCTGGAGCCGCTGCCGCCGGACGCCGCCGGGTCCGTGATCGACCTCGGCTGCGCCTCGCTGCCCGCGCCCGAGCCGTGGCTGACCCGCGCGATGGAGGGCGCGCTCGCCGAACTGCCCGCCTACGCCGCCACACACGGCGACTTCCCCGCGGGGCTGCCGGTGCTGCGCGAGGCCATCGCCGACCGCTACACCGCGCGCGGTGTGCCCACCATGCCGGAGCAGATCATGGTGACCACCGGGGCGATGGGCGCCATCGCGGCGGCGGCCCGGCGGCTGGTCGGCTTTGGGGAACGGGTCGCCGTCGAGTCGCCCAGTTACGCCAATGTGCTGGAGCTCTTCCGCGAGACCGGCTCCCGGCTCGTGCCGGTCACGCTGCGCGAGGGGCTCGGCGGCTGGGACATGGACGCCTGGCGGCGCGTGCTGCGGGACGCCGCGCCGCGCATGGCGTACGTCATGCCGGACTTCCACAACCCGACCGGCAGTCTCATCGGGGAGGACCAGCGGCGCGACCTGGTCGAGGCCGCGCGCGCGGCGGGCACCGTCGTCGTGGCCGACGAGACGATGGCCGAACTCGTGCTGGACGGTGAGGAGTCGGGGGTGCGGCCGATGGCCGCCTTCGACCGCGGCGGCACCGTCATGACCGTGGGCTCCGCCAGCAAGGCGGTCTGGGCGGGGCTGCGGATCGGCTGGGTCCGCACCACCCCGGACGTCGTACGCCGCCTGGTCTCGGCCCGCGCCTACCTCGACATCGGCTCGCCCGTCGTCGACCAGCTCGCCGTCGCCTGGCTGCTGCGCGGCGGCGGCTGGGACCTGGCCCTCGCGGCTCGCCGCGAGCGGGCCCGCGAGTGCCGCGACGACCTCGTCGCCGCCTTGCGTGAGCACACTCCCGACTGGGACTTCGCGGTGCCCCGCGGCGGTATGACCATGTGGGTCCACACCGGTGACGTGTCCGGCTCGCGGCTGGCCGTCGCCGGTGAACGGCTCGGTGTCCGCGTGCCGTCCGGGCCGCGCTTCGGCGTCGACGGCGCCTTTGAGCCGTACATCCGGCTTCCCTTCACCGTCAGCGGGGCCGCCGCCGTTGAGGCTGCCGCCCGGCTTGCCCAAGCCGCCCACGTCGTCCGCTCCGGCGGCGCCGCCGACGGCGAAACCACCGGCCTCTTCGTGGCCTAGGGCCCCTCTGCGGCCCCCTTTGCGCCGGGGCGGCGCGCCGCTCTTTCAGGGGCGCGGGGAACTGCGCGCCCAGCCACGACGGGCTGTCAGCCCGGACACGACAGCGACTGCCCCGCCGGGGCCGGTTCTCACAGCTCGCCGCCGCGACGGCTGGTCGCGCAGTTCCCCGCGCCCCTACGGGGCACGTCCCGACGTACGGACAGCGGGCCGCCGCGCGGCCAAGAAGAGCGGCTCACCGTCTCGCGCGGCGGGGCGTAGAGGGGGCTAGCCGAGTTCCAGGTCGGCGACGGTGCGGACGACGGCGTCCTTGCGGAGGGCGACGGGGGCCGGTTCGAGGACGGCGGGAGAGGACTCCTCGGGCTCGGGGACCTCGACGGAGTCGGAGTCGGCCTCGGCCTCGGAGGTGGTGGGGAGGAGGCCGAGGACGGCGTCGCGGTGCGACTGGGCGCACTCGTCGTCGTAGGGGTCGGGAGTGGAGGGCACCTGGAGGCGCAGGACGGGCCCGGTGCCGAGCCGGGCGTACCCGCGGCCGGGGGGAACGTCGGCGGCCGGGGTGGTGCGCTGCGGGGCGCCGAGAACGGCCTCGACGTGCTCGGGGGCGAGCGGCCCGAGGACGACCCGGGCCCGGGTCTGGGCGATCACGACGGGCGCCAGCGCTTCCGTGGCGTCGAGCTGGTCGGCGACGGCGACGGCGACATTGGCCGCGCGCCCGTGCCGCAGCGGGACGTCGAGGAGGGTCTGCGGGTCGGGCCGCCCCTCGGCGAGGGCGAGCTGGGTCAGCGCGGTGGGCCGGTCCACCAGGATCCACAGCGGACGGCGTACGTCCTCGGAGACCGGATCGCCGTTCTGCCGCGCCCGGTTGACGGCGATGAGCCGCCGTTCCGTCTCGTGCGCGGCCCACTCGAGGGTGGCGGAGGCGCCGGACAGGCCGCCCTCCACGGCGAGGACGCCGGGCCGCCCGATCAGCGACGCGTACTCACCGGTGCCGCTGCCGTCCACGACCACCACGTCACCGTGGACCAGCGCCTGGAGCGCGATGGACCGCAGCAGGCTGGTGGTGCCGGTGCCGGGCTGGCCGAGCGCCAGCAGGTGCGGCTCGGTGGAGCGGGGGCCGGTGCGCCAGACGACCGGCGGGGCGTCCCTGGTGCCCTCGCCGCCGGTCACCGGCACCGTCCGCTGGACGGCCCCGGCGTCGGTGAAGCCGAGGACCGTCTCGCCGGGCGAGGTGATGAAGCGCTGCGCGACGATGTCGGTCGGCAGCGGTGCCAGCGCGGTGAGGGTGAGGTGGTTCTCCTCCTCGTTCCAGTCGAAGCGGTACTCCCGGCCCCGGCCCGCCTTGGCGTGCAGAAGCTGCTCCACCCGGGCGCGCGACTCGGCCTCGCCGTCGGTGAAGTACGCCGGGTAGCGCAGGTGCAGCCGGGCCAGCCGACCGCCCTGGAACTCGTACTCGCTGAACACCTTCTCCCAGCTTCCCTCGTGCGCGTACAGCGGCGCGGGGTCCCCGGCGTCCGACAGGTACGGCACCAGCGCCTCGTACAGCGCCTGGAGCCGGCCGGTCTCGGCCTCGCTCGGGCCCGCCGGGGCGGCGGGGGTGCGGTCGCGGCCCATCCAGGCGGCGGACGCCATGATCGCGCCGATCGCCAGCAGCGGGCCGTACGGCATCATCACGACGACGACCACGCCCGCGGCGGCCAGCAGCAGCGCGGGGCCGCGGCGGTCCTTGGGGGTGCGGCCCCACCAGCCGCCCGCCCACAGCACCTGCTTGCGCATGCCGCGGGCGATGGTGATGACCGGATGGAGCACGTCGGTGGCGCTGTCTGCCGCGCTGCGCGCCAGATCGCGCCCGCGGACGAGCGCGGGTCGGCTGGTCAGAATGCTGGGAAGGGGACGCCTGGCCACGGGGTGCTCCATGGGTGGTTCGGGTTCGGGCTTCGGGTGCGGGAAGGGCCGCGTGGGGAAGGGCGGCGCCCTGAGGGTGCGGCGGGGGGGACGGGCGGCGGCCGGAATGGACACGGGCCCGGAGCGGACGACCGCGCCGGGCCCGTACTGGAGTGGCCGCCCGCCGGCGACGGCCAGGTCCCGGGCCGGGGCCCTAGACCTTGATCCCGCCCAGCAGGCTGGCCAGGCTCGCGCCGCCCGCCTTGATGCTCGGGGCGATGGCCGTGCCCGCGAGGTAGAAGCCGAAGAGGGCGCAGACGAGGCCGTGGGACACCTTCAGCCCGTCCTTGCGGAAGAACAGGAAGCAGATGACGCCGAGAAGGACGACGCCGGAGATCGACAGGATCATTGGGCTTTCTCCTGGGTGATGGGGACGGTCACCATGAGTTCTTCCAGGCTCACAAAAAGTAATAGATCACGCACGGTGGCAAATGAGTGATTTGTAGCGAATTTCCACCATGTGGGGGAGGCGGCGAACGGTGCCCGGCGCGAGCATTGCCCGCCAGGACCGGTGCATGTGCCCACCGCGCCCCCCGCCCCGCTCCTGGCGCAGCGAAGTCGCCCGAACGGGTGACGGCGGTGCAGGATGGCCGGTGTGCAGCTCACCCCGATCACCTGGTCACGGCTGGCCGACACCCTCGCCGAGCGGATCGCGGACGCGACCGCGGGGGTGAGCGCGGACGGGCCGGGGCCCTGGTGGCGGGTGGCCGTGGACGGCGCGGACGCCGCCCGCCCCGGCGATCTGGCGGACGCCGTCGCCGCCGCGCTGCCCGCTCTCGGCCGCCGCGCGCTCCGGGTGCGCGCCGCCGACTTCCTGCGGCCCGCGTCCCTGCGCTACGAGTACGGCCACCAGGACGCCGACGCGTACTACCAGCTCTGGCTGGACACCGGCGCGCTGCGCCGCGAAGTGCTCGACCCGCTCGGCACCGGCGGCTCGGGCCGCGTCCTGCCGACGCTGTGGGACGCCGCCACCGACCGCGCCACGCGCGCCGACTACGTGCGCCTGCCGCCCGGCGGCGTCCTCGTACTCGACGGGCCGCTGCTCCTCGGGCAGGGGCTGCCGTTCGATCTGACGGTCCATCTGCGGCTGTCCCCGGCCGCGCTGGAGCGGCGCACGGCGCAGGCCGACCGGTGGACGCTGCCCGCATTCGACCGTTACGACCGGGAGGCGATGCCGGAACAGACCGCCGATGTCCTGGTACGTGCCGACGACCCGCGACACCCCGCCTGGACAGGCTGAACGACCCTCGCGCGTAAGCCCGTTGACCTCCCGGCCGCCGCCGGTCCGGCCTCGCCTTGCCGTGGGACCGCGCACCCCGCTAGCGTCCCCATCCACCATGACTGTCGCCATCGCGCCGCTGACCACCGAGCACATACCCCAGGCCGTGCAGCGCTACGACCGCTGGTTCGCGCGCGCCCGCCGCCCGCCGTCGCAACGCTCGTGGCTCGCCGACGGCCCCGTGCGCGGTGAGGAACTGCTGGGCAAGCTGATCGGCGTTCCGGGTCTCGAGGCCGCCCGCGCGCTCGACGGCGACGGCGGCCTGATCGGACACCTCGCCGCCGTCCCGGTGGACCTCACCCAGGACGACCCGGCGGGGCTGCGCAGCCACCCGCACTCCGCGCTGGTCCCGCACGGCGGTCACGCGCTGCCCGGCGGACGCGAGTCGGAGGTGCTGCGCGCGCTGTACGCCCGCGTCGCGGCCCGGCTCGTCGCGGAGCGACGGCTGGTCCACTACGTCGACGTGCCCGCGGGGGAGACCGCCACCCTGCCCTGGGCGGACCTCGGCTTCGGCCGCGAATTGGTGCACGGTCTGATGGCGGTCAAGGCGCGCGGGCGCCAGCCGCGCGGCGTCGAAGGGCTCGGCATCCGGCGCGCGGGCGTCGGCGACCTGCCGCAGATCGGCCGGATGGCCGCCGAGTCCTCGCGCAGGCAGCGCGAGTCCGCGGTGTTCCAGCCCCAGCCGGAACGCGCGCTCGCCGCCCTGCGGGTCTACTACGCCGACGCACTCGGCGACCCGCGCAGCGCCGCCTGGATCGCCTCCCGCAGGGGCGAGGAGATCGGCATGGTGCTGCTGGTCCCCGCCACGCCCGACCCGGTGATCCCCGAGTCCTGCGTGGAGCTGGCCGAGGCGTACGTCGAACCCTCCGCGCGCGGTGAGGGCGTCAGCCGCGTCCTGCTCGCCACCGCGCTGGCCTGGGCATACGACCACGGCCACCGCTACATGTCGGCCCGCTGGCACTCCGCCTCACCGCTGGCGGCGGGGCACTGGCCCGCGGTCGGCTTCCGGCCGGTCGCGTACCGGCTCAGCCGGTCGCTCGACGGCCGGATCGGCGGCTCGCCCGGCAGCTACTGATATCCCCAAGTAGCGTATTAAATCGGGCATTTAGGCGTGATGTGGCTCACTCGGCCGGTCCGCAGTGAGCGGCATCACCTCGGGAACACGGTCCGATTCCCCCGATGTACCCACTGTTCCCGATCCGGGCGGTTTGTCACCAGGAATCGGTCACGGAGGTACGGACGGTGAGCGGCCCGCACACGCAGCGGTGACGGCGGACGACCGGGAGTGACCGCGCCCCGCGCGGTGCGCCCGACGACGATCACGGTTGGTTGCCCGCCGCTCGGCCGGTCGTTTAGCTTCGCCTCCTGCGGGCCGGATGCCCGCGAATTGCGAATGTCCGTCGGGCGGAACGCCGAATCCTGCCGCCGCCCGGTTTCCTGGATCTTTGATCACACACGGCAGGGGCGGGGGACCCAGGTAAGTCGCCGTCCAGCAGTACCGGACGGCTCGGGGTGAAGTCGCGGCGCCTTGCGTACACGCAACGGCATTTCCACGTGACCGGGCATCTCCTGCCCGAACCCGACAGCTCACCTCGTAGGCGTAGGAGAGGAAATCCCCCATGCCCGCAAAGGGACAGCACCGCAAGACCCGTATGAGCCGCCTCACCCGCATCTGCATCGCCGCGGGCACGGGTGGCGTGGCCATCGCCCTGCCGCTGGTCGGCGCGGGCATCGCCTCGGCGGCCGAGCCCGCCCACAGCGCCCCCGCCACCGCCTCGCACACCTCCGCCGTCAAGGCGACGACCGTGGCGGACAAGAGCGCCGCGCCCAAGGCCGCCAAGGCCAAGACCACCAAGTACTCCGTGGTCAGCGGTGACTCGCTGTCGAAGATCGCCGACAGCCACCACGTCAACGGCGGCTGGCAGCAGCTCTACTCCGACAACAAGTCGGTCGTGGGCTCCAACCCGAACCTGATCTACCCGGGCCAGCACCTCACGCTGAACGGCGCCTCCGCCGAGAAGCCCGCCACCGCGCAGAAGTCCGCCCCGGCGCCGAAGAAGTCGGCCCCGGCCCCCGCCAAGAAGGCGACCCCGGCGCCCGCCGAGACCACCGCCCCGTCGAAGTCGTCCGACACGACGACCACGACCACCAAGTCCGCCGACACCACCGCCGCCAGCTCCTCCGGCTACACCAAGCCGGTCGGGGACGCGGCGATCGGTACCCAGTACCACGCCTCCGGCGCCAACTGGTCCAGCGGCTACCACACCGGTGTGGACTTCCTGGTCGGCTCCGGCACCAGCGTGAAGTCGGTCGCCGCGGGCACCGTCGTCTCCGCGGGCTGGGACGGCGCGTACGGCAACGACGTGATCGTCAAGCACGCCGACGGCAAGTACACGCTGTACGGCCACCTGACCCAGGCGCTCGTCTCGGCCGGGCAGACCGTCACCGAGGGCCAGCAGATCGGCGTCTCCGGCGCGACCGGCAACGTGACCGGCCCGCACCTGCACTTCGAGGTCCGCACGACCCCGGACTACGGCTCCGACATCGACCCGGTCGCCTACCTGGCCTCCCACGGCGTCACCGTTTCCTGACCCACCCGCTCCACAGCCGCTGTGGCGGCTCCTCGCGGCATCCGTGCCCGCCCGGTTCCTCACCACCGGGCGGGCACAGCCGCGTGACGGGCCGCGAGTCCACGTGGTCACGCGGGTGACGTGGTCACGCGGTGACGTCGTTACACGCTCACGTCGTTACGCGCTCACGTGTCGGGGAACAGCGCGGCCAGCTCGCCGCGCGAGACCACACCGAGCTTCGGATACGCCTTGTAGAGGTGGTGGCCGACCGTGCGCGGGCTGAGGAAGAGCTGCGCGGCGATGTCCCGGTTGGTCAGCCCGAGGGCGGCCAGCCGGACGATCTGCGACTCCTGCGGCGTCAGCCCCGCCTCGTCCGCGACCGACCTGACCGTGTCCTGACCCACCGTCACCGACGCGCCCGACGCGCTCAGTTCACTGCGCGCCCGGTCCGCCCACGGGCGCGCGCCGAGCCGTTCGAAGGTCTCCAGCGCGGCCCGCAGGTGCCCGCGCGCCTCGCTCTTGCGACGGGCCCTGCGCAGCCACTCGCCGTACAGCAGCGCCGTACGCGCCGACTCCAACACCCTTCGGTGCGGGTCGTGACGGGCCAGCGCCTCGATGAAGTACGCCTCCGCGTCGGCGTCCTTGGCCCGCAGCGCCCGGCAGCGCGCCACCAGCGCCCGCGCCCAGTCCTGCCCGGAACGCGCGGCCCACGCCTCGAACCTGGCCACGGGCTCGTCCGCCCGCTCCGGCACGCCCAGTCGCACCGCCGCCTCCACCAGATCGGGGACGCCGCGCGTCGCGGAGATGTGGTGCCGTACGGTCGGCTCGGTCAGCAGCGACAGCCGGTCGAGCGCGAACTGCGTACGGCCCAGGCCCAGTTCGAGCAGCCCTTGCGACCAGTACGCCCACGGCGCGCCCGGCGCCATCGCCGTGCCCGCGCCGCCCGCCAGGGCCTCGTCCACCAGCCGGCGGCACTCGTCCTCGTCCCCGCGCAGCGCCGCGACATGCGCCAGCGCACTGCTCAACTGGCTGACCCACTGCCGCTGTCCGGTGTCCCGTGAGATCCGCAGCCCCTCGGACGCCGTGGCGACGGCCTCGTCGAGGCGGCCGTCGAACAGCTCCGCCTCCGCGCGGAAGAACATCAGCGTCGTCAGCCTGCCGACACCGCCGCTCTCGCGGCTCTCCGCCGCCAGCGTCGTCGCCAGGTCGTACGCCGCCGCGTCCTGCCCGAGCGCCAGGCCCACCCCGCACAGCATCACCAGGTCCCGCGGATCGACCCGGCCGCCGCGCGCGGCCCGTGACACCGCCGCGGCCTCGGCCACGTCGGGCGGTCCGGCCGCCGCGCTGCCCGGCCCGATCGCCCGCACCAGGAACTCCGCCACCGGCCGGATCGGCGCCCACGGCGGCAGTTCCAGCGCCGCCAGCCGCCCCAACGTCCCCGCCACCTCGTCGTCGCCGAGGTACCAGGCCGTATGCGTCGCCTGCACCAGCATCCGCGCCGCCGCCGCCGAATCCGCCTCCGCCAGCAAATTCGCCGCTTCCAAGAGGAGTTGATGCGCCGCGCCGAAATCCCCCTCCCAGAAGTCCGCGAGCGCCCGCACATAGAGCGCTCTGCCGCGCACGGCGGACAACGGGTTCGCCGCGCCCCGCGCCGCGGTGGACGCGGATTCCGTGGGTGCCGGGCGGCCCGGCCCGGACGGGTGCGGCGGAACGGGCCCGCCAACGCCGCCGGTGTCGGCGGTGGACGCCGGATCGCCGGGTGCGGGGCCGCCCGGTCCGGACGAGCCGGGCGAAGCGCTCCGCCCGGCGGCGTCGACAGCGGAAGTCGATCCGGCGGGTGCCTGACCGCCCGGCGTGGACGCGCGCGGTGAAGTGCCCGGCTCCGCACGGGCCGTTGGGGCCGACGACGGCTCCGCGTCGCCTCCTACGGCCGCTGCTTCCGCCTCGGTCTCGGCGGCGCGGGTCGCCTGGTCGGCGAAGGTGCGGGCGCGGGGGATGTCGCCCGCTTCGGAGGCGGATTCGGCGGCGAGGAGGAGGCGTTCGACGCGGGCGACGGGGTCGGTGCTGAGGCGGGCGGCGCGTTCGTAGGCGGCGGAGGCCGCCGCGTGGCCGCTGCGTTCGCGGGCGCGGCCCGCGGTCCGCTGGAGGGCGGTGGCCACGGCTTCGTCGGGGCCGGTGGCCGCGGCGGCCAGGTGCCAGGCGCGGTGGTCGGGGTCGCGTACCGGGTCGGCGGCCTCGGCGAGGGCGCGGTGCGCGGCGAGACGGTCGGGGAGGGCGGCGCGCTGATGGATCGCGGCGCGGACCAGCGGGTGCCGGAAGCGCAGCATGTCCTCGTCGTCCACGTAGACCAGGTTCGCCTCCTCCGCTGGCGGCAGGTCGTCGACGCCGACGCCCAGCACCGCCGCCGCGCGTACCAGGATGTCGGGGTCGCCGGTGTGGTCGGCCGCGGCCACTAGCAACAGTGTCTGGGTGCCGGGCGGCAGGTGGCTGACCTGGCCGTGGAAGGCCATCTGGAGGCGCGTGGTCAGCGGCAGCCCGCCGTCGGCCGCGGCGGAACCGCCCGCGCCCCGCGCGTCGGCGGACGGTCCGAGCGGGAGTTCCAGCAGCGCCAGCGGATTGCCCCGCGCCTCGGAGAGCACGCGGGTGCGTACGGTGTCGGCCGGTGCGCCGCCGCGGTCGGCGAGCAGCGCCCGCGCCGCGTCCTCGGGCAGCGGGCCGAGCCGCAGTTCGGGCAGGCCGGGCGCGGTGAACGACCCGGCGCCGTCACGTACGGCGAAGACCATCGCCACGCCCTCGGCGTCGAGCCGTCGCGCCGCGAAGACCAGCGCGTCGGTGGACGCCCGGTCCAGCCACTGCGCGTCGTCCACGACACACAGCAGCGGTCCCTCGCCCGCGTGGTCCGACAGCAGCGACAGCACGGCCAGGCCGACGAACATCGGCTCGCTCGCGGCGTCGGCCTCCAGGCCGAACGCGGCCCGCAGCGCCCGCCGTTGCGGCACGGGCAGCGCGTCCAGCGAACCCATCGCCCTGCGCAGCAGCAACTGAAGCCCCGCGTAGGGGAGTTCGGCCTCGAATTCCACGCCGGAGCTGCGGACGACCGCCAGGTCGCCCGCCGCCGCCACGGTCTGCTCCAGCAGCGCGGTCTTGCCGATCCCGGCGTCACCGCGCACCACGAGCGCTCCGCTGCGGCCCGCCCTCGCCCCCGCCAGCAGTTCTTCCAGCGCGGCCGTTTCCGTGTCCCGTCCGTACAACATGCCGGGCACGCTAACCGATCACGGGCCGGGAGTCCGCCTCCCTCCCCGCGGGCACCCGCGCGGACTCCATGCCGAGGCCGCGTCTGATCGCGGTCTCGACCGGCGAGTAGCCGCCGTCGGCCCGCTCCAGTTCGTACGGCGCCGCGGGCAGGAGCGGCGGCTGGGCCATGAAACGCGGACGGCTGCCGTGGTGCGGCTGGGCGGCGTGCACGAGGAACGGGTGGCAGAGGTAGACGTCGCCGGGGGAGCCGGTGGCGAGGGCGAGCGGGCGGTGTTCCGTGGCCGCCGCGATCTGCTCGGAGACCGCCAGGATCGAGGCGCCGGCCTCGCCGTACGGGGCGAGGACCGCGGGCACGTCCAGGTGGGAGCCGACGCGGATCCGGGTCGGCGCGTTCTCCTCGTCCACCTCGGTGAACAGGAACAGCATGAGCAGCGCGCGGTCGCGGGAGCGGACGTTGGCGAAGTACCACTGCTCGCCGGGGACTTCGTAGCTGCCTTCGATGTGCCAGCCCGCGTCGTCCGGCTCGTCCGGGTGCGGGAAGCGCAGCGGGAAGGAGCCGAGGGAGTACCGCGGCGACCAGCGTCCGGCACCGACAAGACGGTCGAACGCGGCGTGCAGGACGGGGGTGTTGGCGGCCTCGGCGAACGGCGGCTGGGCCATGCCGCCCACCCAGTGCACCGGTTGTGTCCAGGTCGCGGGGTCGGCGGGGTCGCAGCCGGTCTCCTTCCACAGGAGATCGGCGCAGGCGCGGGCGGTCGGGGCGGGTACCGCGCCCTCGATCCTCACGAAGCCGTCCCTGAGGAAGGCCCGCTCCCACGCGTCGTCGGCGTGGCTGTCCGTGGCGTCGTCCAGCCCCCGATCATCACGTCGCGCGATGTGCGACGGCCACCGGATTTTCTCCGGGTGCGGGTGCGGGTGCGGGTGCGGATACGGGTGCGGATACGGGCACCGGCGCGGGCTCGTGCCCGGTCCGGGTCCGGGTCCCGGCCGGCTCAGACCTCGCCGGGCACCGTGCTCCGGATCTGCCGCAGGAAGGCGTTGTTGTCCGGGGTCTGCCGGATCTTGTCCAGCAGGACCTCGAGGCCGGACTGGGTGCCGCGCCCTTGCAGGACCCGGCGCAGGCCGCGTACGACCGCCAGTTCGGGGCCGGGCAGCAGCAGCTCCTCGCGGCGGGTGCCGGAGATGCCGACGTCCACGGCCGGGAAGATCCGCCGCTCGGCGAGGGAGCGGTCCAGGTGCAGCTCCATGTTGCCGGTGCTCTTCAGCTCTTCGTAGTAGTAGTCGTCGGCGCGCGACCCGGTGTCCACCAGCGCGGTGGCCAGGATGGTCAGCGACCCGCCCTCCTCGGCGAGCCGGGCGGCGCCGAAGAACTGCTTGGGGCCGATCAGCGCGGCGGCGTCCACACCGCCGGTCAGCGTGCGGCCGCCGGTGGAGGCGGCCGAGTTGTGCGCCCGGCACAGCCGGGTCAGCGAGTCGAGCAGGACCACCACGTCCTGGCCCTGTTCCACCAGCCGCTTCGCCCGCTCGACGGCGAGTTCCGCGACCGCGATGTGCTGCTTGGCCGGACGGTCGAAGGTCGAGGCGATCACCTCGCCGCGCACGGTTCTGCGCATCTCGGTGACCTCCTCCGGGCGTTCGTCCAGCAGCACCACCATCAGGTGGCACTCGGGGTGGTTCTCGGCGACGGCCGTCGCGATGCTCTGGAGCAGCATCGTCTTTCCGGCCTTGGGCGGGGCCACGAGCAGGCCGCGCTGCCCCTTGCCGACCGGGGTCACCAGGTCCATCACCCGTCCGGCGAGCGCGCCGGTGCCGGTCAGCGCCGGGCTCTCCAGCCGCAGCCGCTGCCGGGGGTGAAGGGGCGTCAGGTCCCTGAAGTGCGGTCGTCCGCGCAGGTGTTCGGCCGGGACGCCGTTGACCAGGTCGACGCCGCCCAGCGTGCCGGGCTTTCCGCCGAGGGTTCCCTCGACGAGGTCGCCGTTCCTGAGTCCGGCCTGCCGGATCTGGGCCTGCGGTACGTGTACGTCGTCGGGTGTCGGCAGCAGCCCGGCGGATCGGAGGCGGCCCTGGCCGCCGTGGATGTCGAGTACGCCCGCCACCCGAACCGGCGTCTCCTGCCGGACGGGAGGGCGTTCAAGGATGTCAGTCATGGGAGTCGTCCTTTCTCGGACGAGAGGAAAGTCGTGTGCGCGGCAGGTCGCCGTGCGAGTACGGGGTGCGGCGGGTCTGGCGTGTGATGCGTCAAACGGGCATGCCGGAAAGGGATTTCGGCGTGAGCGGGCACAACACGCTCCACGTACCGCGGAGATCACCACAGGGCCGTCGTGCGACCGTCAGGTGATTCGAGAACTCCGTGGGGACCGGGACCAGAGCCATGGGGCCTGGGGCGCGTCACCGCGAGGAGCTGTCATTCAGAACGAGCACCGGCGCCGCAAGAAGGGGCGCAGACATGTGCTGCACACAGACCATAACACGGCGGGGTCGGCGGATGTTCCCGAACCCGTATCCCGGGGCGGGAACCCGCCGCTCAGTCGACCGCGATCCCGTGCTCCCCGACCAGCGCCACCAGCCCGCCCGAGCCCGCGTAGCCCTTGCCGCCCGCCACGAAGCGCCAGTCGGCGCCCGTACCGCTCCTGCGGAAGGAGCCGAGCACCAGCGCCGTCTCGCCGGGCCTGCCGTCGGAGACCTCGAGGCGGTCGGCCTCGGCTCCGCTGGGGTCGGTGAGCCTGATCCGGGCGTCGGTGAATCCGGTCAGATCGGCGTCCGGATCGGCCTCCGGGTCGACGGCGGCCACCAGCACCACCCGGTCCGCGCGGGCGGGCAGCCGGTCGAAGCTCACCCAGATCGCGGCCTTGTCCCCGCCGAGCGCGGGCATCATCCGCACACTGCCGTCGGGCGTGCGCGGATTGTTGAAGAAGACGAAGTGGTCGTCGTCCAGCACCCGGCCGCCCCGGCACACCAGCGCGCAGACGTCGAGCCGCACACCGCCCGCCCACCACATGCCGAGCACGCTCGCCTCGGAGTCGGCGTCCGCGTCGGCGTCGATACCGGGCAGCACCGTCGAGACCAGCGTCGGGGTGCGCTCGACGGTGCCGGGGGCGGGGCCCAGACGGCCGCCGAGCCCGTTGCTGTGCAGCAGGTCCACCAGGTCCGGGCCCGACACCAGCGTCAGCGGCTTGCCGTTGGCGAAGGCGTGCGAGGTCGGCCCGAAACCGGAGGTGGTGATCAGCACACCCTTGTTGGCGCCGACGCTCTGCACCGTGCCGAACAGGTCGCGTACGGCGCTCGGCGAGACCGTGTTGCGGTAGCGCTTGACCTGTACCACGATCTTGCCGCCGCGTATCGGGTCCGGGTCCAGCGCGTCCACGTCCACACCGCCGTCGCCGGAGCGCACCGTCGTGACCGCGTTCATCCCCATCGCCCGGAACAGCCGCGCGACCAGCTCCTCGAACTCCAGCGGGTCCATGGCCAGCAGGTCGGGCTCCTCCTCGCCGCCGTGCGAGACCATCGTGCGGCCCGCCTCGCCCGGCAGCCGGATGGGCTCGACGGCCGCGCGCTTGTCCGGGCGGGGGGAGAGCCGGCCGTCCAGCGCCTCGGTGAAGCAGTCGACCGCGTTGACCCGGTCGAGGTTGACCGCCGCGAAGGCGGCGTCCGACACCAGCGCGGAGGCGACGACGGTCTTCGTACGGTGGCCGGTGGCCGGGTCGGTGTCGTCCACGAAGCCGTTGAGCACCACGGAGTCCAGGACGTCGTGCACGTCGGCGCCGAACAGCTCGCGCAGCACGAGCAGCAGGCACTGGGCCAGGACGTCCCGGTAGGCGGCGCGGCGCTCGGCGACCGGGCGCGCCACCTCCTTGTCCCGGTCGGCGCCCGGCATGTACCGCACCAGCGACGCCTCGGGCACCACGGAGAAGGCGGGCAGCTCCCAGTCGAGCACGAGCTGCCGGTCGGCCCGGTCGTAGGACGCCGAGACCTGCCGGGGCAGGCCGTGCGGCCACGCGGCGGAGGCGTAGAGGGCCGCCGTCAGATAGTCCTCGACCGCCTCGGGGTCCCCGTCGCGCAGTGCGGCGACGGATGTCTCGACCTCGGCGTTCTGCCGCCGGATCTCCGCCAGCCGCTGATCGGCCCACTGCCGGTACTGCCGCTGGTAGTCGGCGAGTTGGCGCTGCCGCAACGCCTCGGTGGCCTGCGCGGCCCGCAGGTCGTTCTCGTACAGCGTGCGGGCCCGCTCGCGCTCGTGCCGTGCCGCGCCCCAACCGCCGCCCTGCCGGGGCGTGTACGCGTTCGGGTCGGGCATCGGGATCGGCTCGGCGAGCCGTCCGGGGGCGAACGGCTCGACCACCTCGGGCGTCAGCAGCGCCGCGGGGGTGAAGACGGGCGCCGCGCAGCCGGCCGCCAACAGGCCCTGGAGCTCGGCGAACCGGCGCTCCAGGTCGTCGGTCCGCTGCCGCGCGTCGGCCTCCCGGCTCGCGCGGTACGCGGCCTGCTGCTCACGGCTGCGCCGGGAGGCGGCCCGCTCCGCCGCGCGCTGCTGCCGCTCGGTCTCCCGCCGCGCCTGCAACCAGGCGCGCTGCTGGGCCTCTTGCTGCCGCTGGCGCTGCCGCTGGACCTCGGCCCAGGTGGATACGGGACCGGAAGTACGGCGGCTCATGCGGGTACGGCTCCCTCTCGGCGCGGCGCTGCGGACACCGTGCGTGCCCCCTGCCCGGCAACTGAGAGTACGCCCCTGGCCAGCGCGTCGTCACCGCTTCCGGACCACAGCGTGGCCCGAGTCGGCGCCCTTCGCTCAGCGCGCCTTCGCCGCGGACCGGCGGCGCAGCACGACCACCGAGCCCGCCGCGCCCAGCGCCAGCGCGCCGCCCACGTACCAGGTGGTCGGCGACGATGACGCGGCGTCCGCGGTGCTGGGCGCCTGCGGCGCGGGGGCGGGCTTCGGCTCCTGCCGCGCGGGCTCCTGGGCGGGCTGCCGCGCGGGCCGCTCGGCCTCCTGTGAGGCGTGCGCGGAATCGTCGTGGTACGCGGTCGTCGCCGTGTTCAGCGTGCCGACCGACGAGGTGCGGCCCGCGGCCGAGAAGCCCCAGTCCAGCAGCGCGCCCGCCTCGTGGTAGACCGCCTGCGGCAGCCCGGACTGCGGATTCATCACGGTCGCGATCAGCGTGCGGTCCCCGCGCTTGGCGGCGGCGACCAGGGTGTTGCCCGCGTTGGTGGTGTAGCCGTTCTTCACACCGATCACGCCGGGGTAGCGCTTGACGCCGTCCGCGCCGGTGAGCAGCCGGTTGGTGTTCTGGATGCCGAACGACTTCACGTACTTGCCGTGCGCGTCGTAGCCGCCGGGGAACTGCGCCCACCGGGTGGAGGCGTACGTCGCGAAGTCCGGCATGGCCAGGCCCGCGCGGGCGATGACGGCCAGGTCGTAGGCCGAGGAGACCTGGCCCGGCATGTCGTAGCCGTCGGGGGAGACCACATGGGTGTCGTCCGCGCCCAGCATCTCGGCCTTGGCCTGCATCTGGCTGACGGTCAGCGGCACCGAGCCGTTCATGTGCGCCAGGACGTGCACGGCGTCGTTGCCCGAGCTGAGGAAGACACCGCGCCACAGGTCGGCGACGGTGTACGTCTGCCGGGCCTGGATACCGACCAGGCTGCTGCCCGCGCCGATCCCCGTGAGGTCGGAGTCGGTGACGCGGTGGGTGGCGTCGCCGGGGAAGCGCGGCAGCACGGTGACCGCGAACAGCGTCTTCAGGGTGCTGGCGGGCGGCAGCCTGCGGTGCGGGTCCTTGGCGGCCAGCACCTGGCCGGTGCGCGCGTCGGAGACCGTCCACGACAGCGCGGACAGCCCGGACGGCAGCCGCGGCGACCCGGCGTGCGGCTGCACCAGCACCCCGTGCCCGGCGAGCAGCGGACCGCCGGCGACCACCGTCGCGGCGCCGGGGCCCGACGAGCCGCGCCCGCCGTCCGCGGGAAGGGCCGCCGCGGAGGCGGTCGCGGCGGCGGACACGGTGGCCAGCGCGGTCGCGGCGGCGAGGCAGCAGCCGACGGCCAGACACCTGGCGGCGGCCACCGAGGCCGCGACGGCGGGGGCGGCGGTCTTACGAGGACGGTCGTGGCGGCACGACGAGGCGCGGAAGACGTTCATGCCGTCACCGTAGGAACGCCGCGGCCGGGTCGGCGCGGCGACGTGACCCATAAGGATGAGACACCGCCGCCACCGGCGTGACGCCCGGGGGCCGACCGGCTGACGGCCGCTCACCGACCGGCGACCGAATCCGACGCGCCGTCACATCCCCGGTCCCCGAAGCCCGCTGATCACCCGTCGGACAGCGCCGCGAGCCCCGCCTCGATCACGGCCTCGTCCAGCGGCGTGGGCGGGGCCTTCATGACGGCCGCCGACACCGGGTCCACCACGCCGCCGAGACCGCGGTCGAGCGCGGCCTTCAGATAGCGGACGGCGTCCAGCACGTTCCCCGCGGCGCTCGGCGAGTCGTCGACCTCCATCCGCAGGTCGATCTCCAGCGGTGTGCCGCCGAAGCCCTCCGCCTCGACCCGGATGAAGGCCACCTTCCGGTCGGCGAGGAACGGGATGAAGTCGGCGCCCACGTGCGACGGCGCCGCCTCGCCCGAACCCCCGTACATCCCCTGCGTCTTGGTGGCCTTCTTGCTCGCCATCCGCTCCGCGTCCTGCATGTTCAGGAAGTCCATGTTCCCGCCGCCGAGCAGTTGGTACGTGCTCCGCAGCCGTACGCCGTTGCGCGCGAGCACGTCCACCAGCGCGCGGTGCACGAGCGTCGCGCCGAACTGGCTCTTCAGGTCGTCACCGGCCAGCGGCAGCCCCGCCTCGGCGAACCGGCCCGCCCACCGCGGGGAGCGGGCGATCACCGACGGGATGCAGTTGAGGAAGGCGCACCCGGCGCGCAGCGCGGCCCGCGCGTACAGCTCGGACGCGGCCTGGCTGCCGACCGGCAGGAAATTCACCAGGACGTGCGTGCCGCTGTCCCGCAGCCGCCGCGCGATGTCGTCGACGGTGGCCGTACCGCGCGCGTCGACCTGGTCGGCGGCGCTGCGCCCGACGCCGTCGCTCAGCGCGCCCTCGGTCACCTCCACGCCGAGGTGCGGCACCTTCGCGAAGGCCCGCGCGTTGTTCGGCGGCGCCCAGATCGCCTCGGACAGGTCGCGGCCGGTCTTGGCCGTGTGGACGTCGAAGGCGGCGGTGAACCGCACGTCGGAGACGGCGTAGCCCGCGCACACCGGGTGGGTCAGGCCCGCCGGGCCCGCTTCCGGGCCGTCGCCGCTCCCGGCCGCGGACGCGTAGAACTCCACGCCCTGGACCAGGGAGGAGGCGCAGTTCCCCACGCCTATGACGCCGACGTTGACGGTCCTCATGCGCGCTCCGGGTCGAGAGGTTCGGTGCGGGGTTCGATGTGGACGAGGAAGTCGGCGAAACCGTGGACGCCGGGGCGGGCGTCGACCGCGGTCAGCGCCGCGCGCAGGGCGCGCAGGTGGCCCACGTCCATCTGGAGCGGCGGCTCGTCCGGCTGGTGGGTGGTGCCGCGGGGGTAGTCGTCGCCGGGCGTGGTGGTCATCTCGATGTGACAGCCGAGCAGATGGGTGACCGGGTGCCGCTCGCAGAAGGCCAGCAGCCGGTCCACGGTCGCGGTGTAGGCGGCCGGGTCGCGGACGTAGAGATGACCGGGGTAGAGGGTGTCGCCGGTGAACAGGATTCCGGTGCGCCGGTCGTGGAAGACGGTGGCGGCGGCCTCGTGCCCGGGGCCCGGCAGCACGTCGAGGACCCGGCCGCCGAGGTCGAACGTGGCGGTGCCCCGCGGCCAGTCCCGCAGCCCGTAGAAGGCGGTCACCGCGTCGAGATCCGGACCGACCACGACGGTACGGGGCCGGTCGGCGAACTGGGCGTCGCCCGCGATGTGGTCGCCGTGGCCGTGGGTGTGCGCCACCACCAGCTCGTACGCGTCCGGCTCGGTGCCCGGCTGGAGGGCCAGCCACGCCTCGATCGCGGCGTCCACGGTGCGGCGCAGCGGGAAGTGGCGGGCGTCGGCGGTGGCGCCGGTGTCCAGCAGCAGGGCGCGCTCGGCGCCGAGGAGCAGGAAGAGGAAGGGCGCCTCGAAGTGCACCGACATGTTCTGCCGCAGGATCAGGGTGTGTTCGTCGTACGCGTGCACCTGGATCTCCGGCGCCGGGTCGTGCTTGGCCGACGGCCACCCCGCGTGCCAGCGGACATCGAGGTCGCCGGAGACCGGTTCGATGATCTGTTCGCTCACCCGGTGACCCTAACCCGGCGCTCTCACGCGGCGGCCGGATCTCCCGAGGTGATCGCGGCCAGCAGCCGGTAGGACTCCAGCAGCTCCGCGCGGTCGTACGTACTGGTCGTGACGAGGAATTCGTCGGCCGCGCTGCGCACCAGCAGCGACTCCAGCGCCTTCGCGACGTCCTCGGGCGTGCCGTGCAGATGCCCGGCCATCGCCTCCTCGAAGCGTTCGCGCTCCGGACCCGTCATCGTGCGCGCGGCCGTCGACTCGTAGGGCGCGAGGGCCGGAAAGACGCCGTGGGTGCGGGACCAGGCCGTCGACCACGCCTCCGGGACCAGCAGCCTGCGGGCCCGCTCGCCGCTGTCGGCGACCGCGACGGTGCCGGACAGCACGACATAGGGGGCGGCCGACCATGCGGAGGGGCGGAAGGCGGCGCGGTAGCGGTCCACCGCGCGCAGCATCGCGTCCTCGCCGCGCACACCGCCGATCACCAGCGGCAGGCCGTGCGCGGCGGCCAGGTCCGCGCCGCTGCCGACGGCCAGCAGGAACACCGGCGGACGCAGCCCCTCGGCGGGCCAGGCGTGCACCTGCGGGTGGACCCGCTGGGTGCCGGTGAAGTACCCGAGCAGTTCGTCGATCTGCGCGTCGAACGCGCCCGCGGCCTCCTTGCCGCGGCCCAGTGCCTTGCGGATGCCGTCGGTGAAGCCCACCGACCGCCCCAGACCCATGTCGATCCGGCCCGGGAACAGCGCCTCCAGGACCCCGAACTGCTCGGCCACGACCAGAGGTTGGTGATTGGGCAGCATCACGCCGCCGGTGCCGACCCTGATCCGCGAGGTGGCCGCCGCGACCGCCGCCGCGAGCACCGTCGGCGCGGAACCGGCCACGCCGGGCACGCTGTGGTGCTCGGAGACCCAGAAGCGGTGGTAGCCGAGCGCTTCGACCTCGCGCGCGAACGCCACGGTGTCGCGCAGCGCCTGAGCGCCGTCCTGGCCCTCCCTCGTGCGGGAGCGGTCAAGGACGGAGAACGGGGTGTCGCGCAGCGGAGAACTCACGTTCATTCCAACGCGTACCGGACTCCGTCATTCCCGAACCGCCCGAAACCGAACACTTGTCGTCACCCCTTGTGGCCGAGTGTGTACGGGCCCTATCTTTGGCCCGCCCGGCAATTCGGGCGTACGGCAGCCCAGGCCCCACGGGCCGGTCCTGGAGAGGACTCGTGCTATGCCCTTACGCGGACGTCACCGCCGATACCGCCCCAGCCGCGTATCGCAGGCATCCCTCACCGTCACCGCGGGCGGCGCCGGTCTCGCCCTGCCGCTGATCGGGCTGAGCAGCGCCCACGCGGCCGCCGAGAGCACCTGGGACAAGGTCGCCAACTGCGAGTCCTCGGGCAACTGGCAGATCAACACGGGCAACGGGTACTACGGCGGGCTCCAGTTCGCCTCCAGCACCTGGAAGTCCTTCGGCGGCACGGCCTACGCGCCGCGCGCCGACCTCGCCACGAAGAACCAGCAGATAGCCGTGGCCGAGAAGGTGCTGCACAGCCAGGGCCCCGGCGCCTGGCCGGTCTGCTCGGTACGCGCCGGGCTGACCCGTACCGCCGCCACCGCCTCCCACAAGGTCGAGGTGCCCGCCGCGAAGGTGCGGACCGCGTCCGACCAGGCGCGCAGGACGCCCGCGAAGGCCCCGGTCAGGAGCGAGACCAAGAGCACCGCGAAGGCCCGGGCCAGTTCCCCGGCCAAGGCGCCCGCGAAGAAGACCACGCCGAAGACCGCGCAGCCCAAGTCGGCCCCGGGCAAGGACCGTTACACGGTGAGGTCGGGCGACACGCTGTCCGGCATCGCCGACGACCACCATGTGGCGGGCGGCTGGCCCCGGCTCTACGCCGACAACCGCTCGGTGGTCGGCGACGACCCCGACCTGATCCTCCCCGGCCAGCGGCTCGACCTGCGAACCCCGGTGGCGCACCCGCAGCACACGACGCAGCGCGAGCCGCACACCACGACCCGTCCCAAGGCGCAGCCGAAGCCGACGCCCAAGGCCGCCCCGAAGGCCACGCCCAAGAAGTCGGCGGCCCCCGCGGGCACCCGCACGCTGGACCGTACGACGAAGCCCGCCGCGGCCCCGACCCACACCGCGTACACCCTGCCGGTCAGCGGCGCGCCGATCGGCACGCCGTACCACGCCTCCGGCTCCAGTTGGGCCAGCGGCTACCACACAGGGGTGGACTTCCTGGTCGGCACCGGCACCAGCGTGAAGTCGGTGGCCGCGGGCACCGTGGTGACGGCGGGCTGGGGCGGCAGTTACGGCTACCAGATCGTCATCCGGCACGCGGACGGCGACTACAGCCAGTACGCGCACCTGTCACAGATCTCGGTCAAGGTCGGACAGAAGGTCACCTCCGGCCAGCGGATAGCGCGTTCGGGCTCGACCGGCAACGTCACAGGACCGCACCTGCACTTCGAGATGCGGACGGGACCCGAATACGGCGACGACATCGACCCGCTGCACTACCTGCGGGCTCACGGCGTCTCGATCTGATCGGACGGGCCGGGTCCGCCCGGCCCGCTCCGGCCGGCGAACGTCGTGAGCGGCGGCAGCGCCGCACTGAGCCAGCAACCGGCGAAGAGCCAGCCGCCGACGACATCCGTCGGCCAGTGCACGCCCAGATACACGCGGGTGCAGCCGACGGCCAGCGCGACGAGCGCGCACAGCGCGGTGAGCAGCCGCCCCGTGCGGCCCGGCCGCCAGCGCAGCAGCCCCCAGGCCAGCAGCCCGGCGGCCATCGCGCTGGACGCGGTGTGCCCGGAAGGGAAGGAGTAGCCGGAGGCGTGCGTCGCCCAGTCCGCCGCGGGCGGCCTGGCCCGGTGCAGCGCCATGACCAGCAGCGTGCGTACCGCCTGGCCCGCGAGCAGCACGGCCAGCGCGAGCAGCGCCATGGGCACACCGCGCGAGGTCCGCAGCGCGCCGCGTCCCACACCGCCGCCGCCCGCCAGCCAGCCGCCCAGCACGGCGGCGAGATACGGGAACGGGCCGGTGCCGAGGTCGGTGACGGTACGGGCCACGGTCACCATGGCGTGCGGCCGGTGCTCCACCGACCAGCGGTGCGGCCCGGTGTCCACCGCGTACGGCGTGCCGTGCCTGGCCAGCACCACCCAGGCGAGCACCGCGAAGGCGGCGGCGAAGGCGGCCGGGAGCAGTACGCGGCGCCATGGCGCGCGGGCGGTCACCGGGGGAGCGGCCCTTCTCGCTCGGTACGCGAAAGGCCCGCCCGGCCGCGGGCGTCAGCTTCGTCTACAGGCACGTAGACATACTGTACGCGGCGGCCGGGCGGGCTTCCCCTCGGCGCGATGGATCGGACCGTGTTCCGCGGGTGTGTGCCTCGGGTGCTACGGCCGCGCGGCGGGCGTGATCTGCGGTGTCTTCAGGGGGTCGGTGACCGCGACCGGCTCCAGGACGGCGTCCAGCTTCGCCAGCAGACCCGCGTCCAGGGTCACGCCGGCCGCCTTCACGTTCTCCGCGACCTGCTCGGGGCGGGACGCGCCGACGATCGCGGCCGAGACGTTCGGGTTCTGGAGCACCCAGGCGACCGCGAGCTGAGCCATCGTCAGGCCGGCGTCGGCGGCCAGCGCGTGGAGCTGCTGCACCCGCCCCAGCACCTCGTCGTTCATCCAGCGGTCGATCATGTTCGCGCCGCCCTTGGCGTCGGTGGCGCGCGAACCGGCGGGCGGCTGCTGCCCCGGCACGTACTTGCCGGTCAGCACGCCCTGCGCGATCGGCGAGAACACGATCTGACCGATGCCCAACTCCTCGCAGGCGGGCACCACTTCGGCCTCGATGACGCGCCAGAGCGCGGAGTACTGCGGCTGGTTGGAGACCAGCGGGATGCGCAGCTCGCGGGCGAGGGCGTGCCCGCGGCGGATCTGGTCGGCCGTCCACTCCGAGACGCCGATGTAGTGCGCCTTGCCGGAGTGCACGACGTCGGCGAACGCCTCCATCGTCTCCTCCAGCGGCGTGAACCGGTCGAACCGGTGCGCCTGGTAGAGGTCGACGTAGTCCGTCTGGAGCCGTCGCAGCGAGCCGTCGATCGACTCCATGATGTGCTTGCGGGACAGACCCCGGTCGTTGCGTCCGGGACCGGTCGGCCAGAAGACCTTGGTGAGGATCTCCAGACCCTCCCGGCGCTCGCCCTTCAGCGCTCGGCCGAGCACCGACTCCGCGCGGGTCTGCGCGTACGTGTCCGCGGTGTCGAAGGTCGTGATCCCCGTGTCCAGCGCCGCCCGCACACACGCGGTCGCCGCGTCCTCCTCCACCTGGGAGCCGTGGGTGAGCCAGTTTCCGTAGGCGATTTCGCTGATGATCAGGCCGCTGCGGCCAAGGTGACGGTATTCCATGGGACCGACTCTAGATCGCCCGCCCGTACCGCCGCGACCGGCACGAATGCCCCGCCCCGGGGGCCCTGAGCTACGGGGCCGCCGGGGCGGGGAGTCGGTGCGGTCACCGGATCAGGAGGCGTAGGCCTCCAGCTCGGAGAGCTGGCCCGCCGGCCAGCCGGTGTTCCCGGTGAAGGTGAGCCGCAGGTAGCGGGTGGTGGTCGGGGTCAGGGTGACGGTCGCGGTGTCGGTACCCAGGGTGAAGGTGTAGCCCGCGGACGCCTTGAGCGTGCTGTACGTGTTGTTGTCGGTGGAGCCGAGGACGCTCAGCGTCTCGGTCCTGGTGCCCCAGTTGGTCGGCAGCTTCAGCACCAGCCGGCCGACGGTCTTGGCGGAGCCGAGGTCGACCGTCAGGGACTGCGGGAAGGCGCTGTTGGCGCTCTCCCAGTAGGAGTTGACGTTGCCGTCCACCGCGTTGGCCGCGACGTAGATGTCGGAGTGACCGGTGTCGGTGGCCGTACGGCCCTGCGCCAGGTTCGGGTTGGCCGGCGGGGTCGTGGGAGGCGTGGTGGGAGGAGTCGTCGGCGGGGTCGTCGGCGGGGTGGTCGGGGGAGTCGTGGGCGGCGTGGTCGGCGTGCCGTCGGCCGCGTAGACCTCGAACTCCGAGATCTGGCCCGCGGTCCAGCCGGTGTTGCCGGTGATGTTCAGCCGGACGTACCGCGCGGTGGCCGCGTTGAAGGTCAGCGTGGCCGTGTTGCCCGACGACGGGTTGAAGGAGACGCCGCCCGAAGCCTTCAGCGTGCTCCAGGAGCTGTTGTCCGTCGAACCCAGCACCGACAGGGTCTCGGTACGGGTCGCCCAGTCCGCCGACGGCGGAAGCTTGAGCGTGACCTTGCCGATCGACTTGGCCGCGCCGAGGTCGACGGTCAGCGTCTGCGGGAAGGCGTTGCTGTTGCTCTCCCAGTACGAGGACGCGTTGCCGTCGACGGCGTTGGCCGCCGAGTAGCTCTGCACCGCGGACGAGGCGGTCGCGGGGTGGCCCTGCGCCAGGTTGCCGTTGGCCGGAGTCGTCGGCGGGGTCGTCGGGGGAGTGGTGGGCGGAGTGGTCGGGGGCGTGGTCGGCGGGGTGGTGGGAGGCGTGGTCGTACCGCCGCCACCGCCGGTCGGAACGCCGCCGTTGGTCCAGATCGGGGTCGGCCAGGTGCCGGTGCAGGTCTGCCCGGTGATACCGGAGTTGCCGCCGCCGTCGATGATGTTCAGGCCGGTGCCGACGCAGTTGTGGATCGGGGTGGCGGACTGGGCGATGTTCTTCGCCTTGACGTTGATGAACGTCATGTCGGCCGGTGCCTGCGCCTGGATCGCGTAGGTGCCCGCGCCGTCGATGTTGACGTTCTTGAACGTGACGCCCGTGACGCCGCTCTCGATCGACTGGATCGCCTCGTAGGAGCTGTCGAGGATGTCCGTGTCGGTGATCTGGATGTTGGCGTCGACCTTGCCCTGGAGGCCGTCGAACCAGATGGCGCCGACGCCGAACTGCCAGTTGAAGTCGCTGTTACCGGTTCTGATCAGCGTGTTGCGCGCCGCCGTGATGGTGCCCGCGACCGCGGTGCCGGAACCGGCGTTGACCCCCGGGTAGCGGTTGGCGATGTGCAGGCCGCCGCCGTTGGAGATGGTGTCGGCCATCACGTTGTCGGAGATGTTGAAGTCCTTGCCGCCGTACGTGACGATGTTGTTCGCCAGGATCGGCAGCACGACCGTGTTGTGGTCGAAGCTGTCGTTGACGTTCGGCACGTTCTCCGGCCAGCCCGCCAGACCGTCGTCACCGGTGTTGCGCACAAAGGTGTTGGTGACCGTCGAGTTGGTGACGCCGATGTGGAAGTTCACACCGTCGGCCGTCGTGTCCAGGATGCGGCTGTTCTTGATGGTGAAGTGGTCCATCGGACCGTCCATCCACGCACCGCACTTGACGTGCTGCAACCACAGGTTGTCGACGGTGGAGTTGGACATCGCGCCACCGAGGCCGTTGACCTGGTCGTTGTCCTCGCGCTCGCGGATGTCGCCGATGATGGCGAAGTCCTTGAGGTTGACGTTGGTGCTCGGCCCGCCCTGGTTGGTGTACTTGCCGTAGATACCGGCCGCGTTGGAGCGGTTCACCGGGTCACGGCCGCCGAGCACGCTGTACCAGGGGCCGGCGCCGACGAGGGTGACCTTGTCGACGATGACGTGGCTGTACAGCGTGAAGTTGCCCTGCGGGATGTATACGGTCTTGCCCTGCGCCTTGCCCGCGTCCACGGCCGCCTGGAACTTGGCGGTGGAGTCCGTGGCACCCGTCGGGTCGGCGCCGAAGTCCGTCACCACGTCGAGCGCGCCCGCGGGCTTGGCGATTGGGGCCGCGACCGTCTCGAAGTCCGCCAGGTCGATGGTGAATGTCGGGGACTGCGCCGTGGACGTCACCTGCACGCGGATCTTGGTCCCGGCCGGGTACGTGGTCCCGAACATCGTCCGCGACTCGTCGTAGAAGTGGTGCGGGTTGGTGTCGCCCGGGTTGTTGTTGAACGGGTAACCGCCGTAGTACCAACTGTACTTCGAGGTCACCGGCAGGGTCTTGATCGAGGTCCCGTTGGCCTGCACGTCCAGCGTGGCGTCCCTGCCCTTGCCGTCCGCGGTGTCCGGGAGGCTGTAGCGCAGCGACATCGCGTTCGCGGGCGCCGTCAGCGTGAACTCCACGTACTGTCCGGCGGCGCTGAGGGTGACGGCCTGACGGCCCGACGCCTCGGACGGCAGGTGGCCGTAGTAGCGGTCGGGGCCGATCAGCGCGCCGTTGGTGTTGGCGTACTCGGCCTCGAGCTCCTTGAACGGCACGTTCGCGCCGCGGCCCGATATGCCGACGGGTGAAGGGGCGGGTACGCCTGCCGCGTGGGCGGCGGGGGCGTTCGCCAAGGTCACGGCGGTCAGCGCGGCTGCCGCGGCCACGGCGAACGACAGCACCGCGGCGGCGCCGCGCTGTCTGACTCTGCGGCTTCTTTGAGGACTCAACTCATGGCTCTGCAATGAGTGCGACACAGGCACACGTCCTTGCGCGTCGAGGGGGGTGAGGGGGTGGAACTAGGGGGGAACTAGGGGGGAACACCCGGCCAGGCGTGGAGAGACTACGAGGCGGGTCGCAGTAAGTCCATGAGTCTGCGCAAAAATGCGATGGCTCCTCGCAATATTCACGACACCTGACCGTCATAGACGGCTCCAAAATCCGATAATTCCCGATGCTCCACACATCCGAGGCCGTCACGCCCGGCGGTCGGCGTCACCGGCTCCCCGTCCGCCGGAGCCGTCTGCTCGCCGTGCGCAGGAGCCAGCGGCTCCCCGGCCGCCTGACGGAGGCTCACCCGTTGATGGAGTCCGGGCGGCGGCTGTGCCTATGATGGGCGTGATGACGAACTCCTTCTCGTACGGAATGGGGGAATCGTTCGACCAGGGTGAGTGCTGATGGCACCTCACCTCACGGACGAGATTCCCGCCCACGTGTTGATGTGGCGCCGCGTACGCGAGTACGCCGTGCCACCGTCCATGATCGAGACCGCCACCGCGCGGCGCGCCGTCGGCGACTGGGCCGGGGCGTGCGCCGCGGCCCGGGTCGACGCGGATCTCGATCTGCGAGCCGTGCGCACGCGGCACGGCACCGAACTGGCCGCCCGACTCCGGGCGGATCTGCGCCGGTTGGCACCCGATCTGCTGCGCTGGCACATGCCGAGGATCGCGCCGGACGGCCGCTTGCGGCCCGGTGTGACCATCCTCCTCGCGCGGTACGGCGGTTCGGCCGGTCCGCCGGTCGACCTGGTCGTACGGACACCGCCGGCCAGCGCCGACGCGGGGCAGCGGATGGCGCTGGCGCTGTGGCAGGAGCCGGGGCACGGCGCCGCCGGAATCCACCCGCACCCGTATCCCGAGCGGCGCTTCCGGCTCGACCTGCACCGGCATCTCTGGGACGCCGGGCGGAGCGGCGAACTGGCGCGGCGCTGCGGCGCGGACGAGGGTCCGTGGGCGTCGGGGCGGTGGGCCGCGGAGGCCGAACTGCTGCTGCGAGCCGAAGGCCGCCCGCGCGGCGCCTTCGCCGTACGCCTGGGCGCGCGCGACCGCGCCGCGTTCGAACTCGTCGCCCCCGACGACAGCCATGCCCCGACCTGCCGGCCGCTGCGCGAACCGCTGCGACCGCACGACATCGCGGCGCTGCCCGTACTGCCGGAAGCGGCGGCCCGCGTCCTGCCGGACCTGGAACTGCTACGGGCCGGGCTGATCACGGCCGACCGGCTGCACCCGCTGGTCGCCGCGGCGCTGGCGTCGTACGACACCGCCCCGGCCGCAGGCCACAGCCCCGAGCCCGGTGATCCGCACCGGGTGGAGTGCCGCGGCGAGATCCACCGGATCGCGCTGCGGAACGGGGTGCTGACGGCGGTCGACCACGACCCGGCCGAACTGCGCCGCGAGGACCTGCTGGTGGCCCTCGGCGGACCGGCGCTGCCCTGCCTGCGGGCGATCGACGCCGTGCACCGCGACCCCGAGGCACTGCCCGCGGTACGGGAACGGCTGCGCCACGGCGACATGGCCGGGGCGCTGGCCGTCGTCGAAGGACTGGTCGGGCCGCGCGCGGTACTCCGCGACGGGCCGCTCCGCGAGGAGTTGGAGCGGGCCGCCGTCCGCCGCGTCGACCACGGCGTCTTCCGCGCGGGACTCGTCGCGGGACACCCCGCCTCGGCGCAGCGCCGTCCGCGCCTCGTCCGCCATACGCCGCGGCACATTCGCGCCAAGCGCAGCAGCCGGGCCAGGCCCCGCACCGGAACGGCCCGCTGACCCTCCGTCGTCTGACCAGCCGTCAGGTCCCCTTCTTGCACGGCGCGTTGAGCGCCGCCCTGCCGCACAAACCCTTCGGAGCGGGCCGTCCCGTTCCCCTGACCAACCCCAGGTGATGCCCATGACGTCCAGCACCCTCCTGCCCACGACCGCCTTCACGACCGCTCCCACGACCGCCTTGACCTCTGCCTCCGCCCCCGTGAGCGACCCCCAACTCGCCGTCGCCGACAACCTTCTGACGCTCCTTCGGACCAGGACCACGGAACCGCGCCCCGACGAACAGCTCGAAGCGCTCGCCCTGGCCGTCGCGGCCGACCTGCCCGTACTGCTGTGGGGGGAGCCCGGCATCGGGAAGACCGCGGCGCTGACCCAGCTCGCCGCCTCCCTCGACCTGCCGCTGACGACCGTGATCGCCAGCGTCCACGAGCCGACCGACTTCTCCGGGCTGCCCGTCCTGGGCGACGACCCCGCGGTACGCGGTGTGCCGATGGCGCCGCCCCAGTGGGCCGTGGAACTGGTCCGCGCCGGGCGCGGACTGCTCTTCCTCGACGAACTGTCCACGGCCACACCGGCCGTTCAGGCGGCGCTGCTCCGGGTCGTGCTGGAGCGCCGGGTCGGCGCCCTGCAACTGCCGCCCGGCGTACGGATCGTGGCCGCCGCCAACCCGCGCGCGTCCGCGGCCGACGGATGGGAGCTGAGCCCGCCGCTGGCCAACCGCTTCGTCCATCTGTTCTGGGTGCACGACCGTGAGGTGGTGGTACGCGGCCTCGGCGGCGTCTGGCCGCGCCCGGAACTGCCCAGGCTCGTACCGGAGTCGCTGCCCGAGGCCGTGGCCCTCGCGCGGCGCGCCGTCTGCGGCTTCCTCGAAGCCAGGCCGACGCTGATCCACCGGCTGCCGAGCACGGAGACGCGGCGCGGCGGCGCGTGGCCCTCGCCCCGGAGCTGGGAGGCCGCGCTGACCTTGCTGGCGTTCGGTACGGCGGCCTCCGCGTCCCGCGAGGTGCTGGCCCTGCTGGTGCGGGGCGCGGTGGGGGACGGGCCGGGACTTGAACTCCTCGCCCACCTGGACCGGATGGACCTGCCCGACCCCGAGGCGCTGATGGCCGACCCGCCGACCGCGGAACTGCCCGAGCGCGGCGACCTGCGGCAGGCGGCGCTGGAGGCCGTGGTGGCCGCGGTCGGCGCGCGGCCGGAGCGGGCGCGGTGGGAGGCGGGCTGGGCGGTGCTGGTCAGGGCGCTGGAGTCCGGCGCCCCCGACCTGCTGGTCGCCCCGGCCACCGCGCTGGCCGGACTGCGGCGCGACGACTGGGAGGTGCCCGCGGCGGTGGAGCGGCTGGTCTCGGTCATCGGCCTCGCCCGCCGCGCCGACCAGTCGGTGGCGCGGGTCGCGGACGCCGAGGCCGCCCGGACGAAGAGGACGGGCCGATGAAGGACACGGCGAAGCGTCGGATGACGGACACCGCCAAGGGGCCCGTGGCGGTCACCGCGAACGAGCCGGTGGCGGTCACCGGGAAACGGCCGGTCACCGCGCGACCGCGCCCGATGCCTCCGCCTGCGCCGCCGCGCCCGGTACGGCCTCTCGCGCCGAGGCGGCAGCGCCCCGCCGACCAGCCGTACGCTCCCGGACTGCCCCTCGACACCGAGAAGTTGATGGCGGCCCGGCTCCACGCGGTCACGGTCCGCCCCTACCTCGCCAGCGCCCTCTTCGCCCTGCACGTGGTGGAGGACCGGTCGGTGCCGACGATGGCGGTCGACGCGTACTGGCGCTGCTACGTCTCGCCCGGTTTCGTCGCGCGCACCCCGACGGAGGAACTGGCCGGCGTCTGGGTGCACGAGGTCTCCCACCTGCTCAGGGACCACCACGCGCGGGGCGAGCGGTACGCCAGGGAGCACGAAGAGCCCGGTCCGGGCGGGCGGGAGGGGGCGGGAACGCCCCCGTCCGAGGGCCGGGAGAGGCTGCGGCGCAACATCGCCGCCGACTTCGAGATCAACGACGACATCTACGGGGACGGTCTGCCCCGGCCCGCCGGGGCCGTGCTGCCGTCGCTGCTGCGGCTGCCCGACGGCCTGCTGATGGAGGAGTATCTGCGGACGGCGTCGATGTCCGGGCTCGTCGGGGACCTGGCCTGGCTGGACTGCGGCAGCGGCGCCGACGGGCAGGCCAGGTCGTGGGAGCTGGGACCGGACGGGGCGCACGCCCTGAGCAGGCAACAGCGGGACGCGGTCCGCTTCCGGGTCGCCGAGGGGATCAAGGGGCGGCCGGGGGAGGCGCCCGAGGGCTGGCGCAGATGGGCCGAGGAGGCGTTCCATCCCCCGCAGCCGTGGCGGCAGTTGCTCGGGGCAGCGGTCCGCTCGGCGGCGGGCGCGCCGGGCGCGGGCGAGAACCACAGCTACCGGCGTCCCTCACGGCGCTCGGCCGCCGTCCCCGGAGTGCTGCTGCCGAGCCTGCGCCGTACACCGCCGCGGGTCTGCGTCGTCATCGACACGTCCGGCTCCGTGAGCGACGCCGAACTGGGCGCCGCGCTGCTGGAGGTGGCCGCGATCTCGCGGGCGGTGGGCGGGCGGCGCGACCTGGTCTCGGTGATCTCCTGCGACGTCGCGGCCGGTGTGGCCGTACCGATCTGCCGTGCCGAGGGCATCGAGCTGATCGGCGGCGGCGGTACGGATCTGCGCTCCGGCTTCGCCCGCGCCCTGCGCTCCCGGCCCCGCCCGGACGTCGTCGTCGCCCTGACGGACGGTCAGACACCGTGGCCGTCCGAGCAGCCGCCCTGCCGTACCGTCGTCGGCCTCTTCCCCCGCCCCTCGCGCGCCGTGCGCGAGGACAACGCCGAGTACGTCCCGGACTCCCCGCCGTCCTGGGCGCGTGTGGTCACCATCGGCTGAGCGGCACCTCAGCGGCGGGGCGCCGACCGCCGGGGGGAGGTGAGAAGGAAGGGGCGGGCGGCGCGGTCGCGGTGCCGGGTGGACTGCCAGCCGCGGGCGTCGAGCAGCGCCGCGCACCGGACGAGGTGGCCGGCCGCCTCGTCCGGGGCGGCAGCGCCCCGCCAGGACACCTCGACGGCGCCGTCCTGCGCGGAAGGCGTGACCGTATAACCGTCAGGGGCGGGCGGACAGCCCGCCGCTTCGAGGGCCAACGCCACGGCGTGCACGAGCCGTTCGCGCTCCCACGGCGCGGGCACGTCGGTCACGCCGTCGAGGAGCACCGCTCGGATTCCCAGCAGGCCCTCCCACGCGGCGGCCACCTCGGCCGCGCGGGCGGGACCGCGGCCGGGCGTCACCGTCCCCGTACCGTCGTCGGCCGTGAAGGTGCCGTCGGGGACCGCGGGCGGCTCCGCGGCGGCTTCCGCCTCCCGTGCCGCCTGCCGTGCCGCTTCGGCCGCCGCCAGCGCGGCGCGCTGCCGCAGACCCTCCTGGGTCAGGTAGTAGGCGGGGTGGCCGCTGCGGCTGTGCGGCACCGCGAGACCCGTCGCCACCAGCGCCGCGCAGACGTCGGCGCGCGCCGAGAGCCGGCCGGTCGACGGATCGGAGCCGGCGACCGCCTTCCGCTGAGCGGGGGTCAGTGCCTTGGCCACGCGACCTGCCTCCTTCCGCCTGACGTGCCCGTGCTGTCTCCCGCACGGTACCGCCCGCGGCCGACACTCCCCGCGGCCGACACTCCCCGCGCGCCGCGACCAGCGGGCCCCGGACCGGCGCCCGGTGATCGAATCCCCTGGAATTGCAGGTGAATTGATACGGGCTCGGTAATGGTGGGGGGCGGTCGCCGGGCGGAATTCCGCCGGGTGTAGGGTCCCGGTCCCCGTAGTTATGGCGGACGGGGGCGTCGCCAGGGAGTCGGAGAACACAGCGAAATTCAGGGAGGATTCATGCAAATGACGCGCCAGAGCCGCAGGCGCTCCGGTGTCATAGCGGGCGCCGGAATGGCGGCGCTCATCGGGTCGGCCGTACTGGCCGCGCCCGCATCGGCACACACCCCCAACTGGTCGGTGGACTGCGACTCGGTCTCGGTCCACCTCACCGCCTACAACGCCCGGGTCACCAACTCGGTGACCGTCTCCGTGGACGGCGGCGCCGTGCTCGCGAGCAATGAGTCGTTCGGCGGCAGCTACGACTTCACGGGTGCGCTGCCCGACCACAGCACCGCGATCAAGGTGCACCTGGTCGTGAAGGCGGGCGACGGCAAGCAGTACGGCAGGGACGAGTACAAGACGTCCGAGCCGTGCGAGAAGCCGCCGACCACGCCGCCGCCCACCACGCCCGAGACGCCGCCGCCCACCGCGCCGCCGACCACCCCGGCGTCCGAGACGCCCACCGCGCCGCCGACCACTCCCGAGACGACCGCGACCTCGAACGCCCCGGTCGTGCAGGCCAGCACCTCCCCGGCCTCCGGCGACCTGGCCGAGACCGGAAGCTCCAGCTCGACGCCGATGATCGCGGGCATCGCCGCGGCCGTCGTCGCCGCGGGCGCGGGCCTGCTCGTCTTCAACCGCAGGCGCGGCGCGGCACACCGCTGATCCGCCGCACCACCGGCCGCCCGTCCCACGGGCGGCGTCCCGGCGCGGTATCTGCGCGGAGCCCCAGGCGTACTGCGTGCCGCCCCAGGTGGTGAGCAGGACCAGCGAGGTGATCGCGACGGTGAGCAGCGACGCGCCCCAGTA
>NZ_JBEXNE010000029.1:0-82210 GCF_040610915.1 Streptomyces sp. NPDC003300
CCAGTGAATGTCTCCACCCACAATGGCTCAGCCCGCAACACCCCACCCATACAGAAGGAATGCCCCATCACGGACGTTCTGCAACAACCTTTAGGAGCTGATGGGCTCGAAGTCCCAGTAGGGGCGGGTGCGGGAGCGGGCCGTCACCGTGTGCGGGTGCTGCGGGCCGAGGGTGGCCGAGAGCGCGGCCAGCGCCTCCTCCTCGATCTTGTCGGCCTCCTGCCGCTTGCGCATGTTGCGCAGGTCGGTGGCGAGCGCGATCCGGCAGGACAGCGTCAGCGGGTGGTCCTTGCCGAGCCGGGCGGTGGCCCGCTCGGCGGTGGCGCGGGAGAGTTCGGCCGCGCTCTCCGGGTCGCCCGCGAAGTTGCGGGCGCCGCTGGCGTTGAGCGCGCAGCCCAGCGTCCACGGGTGGTCGTCGCCGACCGCGCGGGACATGCCGGTCAGCGCGTCCTCGATCTCGATCTGCGACTGCTGCCGCTCTCCGGCCGCCCGCAGCAGCAGGCCGTGGTTGGCGAGCGCGCCGGCGACGAACGCGTGCCGGGCGTTGAACTGCCAGCGGTAGTGCCGCAGTACGAACTCCGACAGCTCCCTGGCCCGGTCGAGGTCGCCGTGCTCCCGCTCGAAACTGGAGTACGTGACCGCGACCCGCAGCGACAGCGGGTCGGTGCTGCCCAGCACCCGCTCGCAGCGTTCCAGCAGCCGGCCCATCAGATGGGCGGCACGCGGCCGGTCGCCCGCCCGGTAGTAGCACTGCGCCAGATTGTGCTCGGCGCGCAGCGTCTGGGGGTTGTCGGCGCCCAGCACGGTGCGGTGGGTCTCGGCGTTGCGCTCCTGCACCGAGGTGGCCTGGTCGTAGCGGCCGAGCAGCCGCAGGTCGTACGCGTAGGAGTTCTCCGAGGAGAGTGTGACGATGTTGCGGGCGCGCAGCAGTTCGCGGCGCGCCTCCAGGATCTCGCCGTCGAGGTCGAGGGCTTCCTGGTAGCGGCCGAGCAGCCGGTAGGTGACGGCCAGGTTGTTCTTGGCGAGCAGGGTGCGGGGGTCCTGCTCCCCGACGAGTCGGGCGTAGCCGCGCTCGACGAACCGGGCCGTCTCCAGGCCCTCGTCGTAGCGGCCGAGGTTGCGCAGGTCCGCGGCGAGACCGTTGGCGGCGCGCAGGGTCAGCAGGTCCTGTTCGCCGCGGTCGGCGCGCAGGGTCTCGAAGGCGTCGCGGTCCAGGGCCTCGGTGGCGACGTAGTCGCCCATGGCGCGCATCATGTTGGCCCGGTTGTTCACCAGGTCCCACAGCCGCGGGTGACCGGGCTCCAGCAGCTCGGGCCAGTGCTTGGCCGTGGCCTCGGCGAGCCGCAGTCCGGCCCGGTACTCGCCCGACAGGTGCAGGTAGCGCAGGCAGTTGACGATCATGAGCTGGATGTCGGGGTTGGTGCTGCGCAGCGCGCCGGACGCCTCCAGGTGCGGGACGATCTCGGCGTAGCGCGGCCACAGCCGGGTGTCGGTGGGGCGGCCGGGGTCGGCGGCGGCCAGGATCTTGCGGACCACCTGGGAGTACAGGTTCTGCTCGGCGGCGGGCATGTCGGCCCGCACCGCCTGGTAGACCAGCCGGTGCATCTGGACGACCTCGGCGCTGCCCGCGGCCTCGTCGTCCTCGGCCTCCGGCGGGTCGGACTGCACGACGGCCCACTGGGCGAGCTTGCTGATCGCCGAGTTCCACAGCAGCGGGTCTTCCATCAGCCCGGTGAGCTGTTCCGGCAGGTCGCGCACGGGCAGGTCGCGCAGCAGCCGGACCGGGATCGGCCCCGGCGCGAAGAAGACGCACAGCCGCAGCAGGTCGACGGCCTCCGGCTTGTCCTCGCGGAGCCGGTTGAGCAGTATCGAGAAGGCGGTGTAGTACGTCATCTGGAAGTCGGCGGCGACCTTGAGGCCGGGCTCGACGTCCGCGCCGTGCCGCAGCAGCTCGATGTAGTCGTCCACCGGCATGGACGAGTCGTTGAGCGCGCCCGCGTTCTGGTCCAGGGCCAGCGCGAGGTCGCCGAGGGCGTCGGCCAGCTTGTCGGCGTCGGCGTCGTCCAGCCGCGGCGCGCGCCGCCGTACGAAGGCGACGCTCTCCGCCCTGCTGTAGACGGGCACTTCGATCAGGGCGCTGTTGTGCTCGGCCCACTCGCGGTTCTGCGAGGTGATCAGTACGTGGCCGGGCCCGGTGGGCACCAGGTCGTGGATGTCCTCGGGCTGGTCGGCGCCGTCGAGGACCACCAGCCAGCGGAAGTAGGGCTCGCCCCGGCGCAGCGCGTCGCGTACCGCGCGCAGCCGTTCGCCGTACTCGCGGCCGGTGACCAGGCCGAGCGCGGGCGCCAGGCCCGCCAGCTTCTCGCGCAGGGTGCCGCGCTCGCTGGCGCGCACCCACCACACGACGTCGTACTCCGGGCCGAAGCGGTAGACGTACTCGGTCGCGATGTGGGTCTTGCCGACCCCGGACAGGCCGTGCAGGGTGGCGACGCCCGCGCCGGGCTCGGCCTGGGTGAAGTGGTTGTGCAGGTCGCCGAGGAGCTCCTCGCGGCCGGTGAAGCGGGTGTTGCGGCGCGGGACACCGCCCCAGACGTCGGGCTGTTCCAGCGGGAAGCGCGGGCCGCCGGAGCCGCTGAGGGTGTCGCTGGAGGAGGCGCGGGAGGGGGTGATGCCGAGCCTGCCGAGCAGTCGCCGCTCGGCCTCGGCCGCGCCCAGGCCCCACAGGTCGGCGGCGCCGAGGGAGGCGACGGCGCTGGGCAGCGCGGCCGGGGTGACGGAGACCGCGGCGAAGCGCTCGCTGTGGTCGGGGACGACCGCGCGCAGCGCCACGTTCCACTCCTCGTGGGTGCGCGGGCCGAGCCGGAAGTACCACTCGCTGAGCACGATCAGCACGCGGCCCTCGGACAGCAGCAGGTCACGTAACATCCGCTCGATGGAGTCCGTGGGGTCGGCGTCCCAGCGTTGCAGCGCCACCTGCTGGCCGTGCCGTTCGAGTCTGCTCGCGATCCACGCCGCCCAGGCCCTGTTGTAGCCCGCGTAACTGATCGTGACGATTCCCGGCCCCCGTGCTGCTGAGGCGGCGTTACGCCCTCCGGCCATGCGTGCGACTCCCTCGTGATACGCGCGTAGTGCTCTGGCGGGTCAGTGGATCGACAGTGAGCCAGGTGCGCCCGACGGCACAGGTGACTTTCGCCAGAAACTACACTGCTTTACTCCCCCGTTGACGTACGGTCATGCCGTTTCGCGCGCCCAAAGACGCCCGTTCAGACCCGCTTTCGCCGCCAGATGACCCGGGCCGTCTCGACGTACGCCGTGGCGCGCGCCAGGTGGCCTTCCGGCGGCGTGTGCCGTCCCAGCCGAGTGTGGTACGCCGCCATGGAGTTGACCAGGGTGCGGCCCTGCGGGGTCAGCCGGTTGGAGCCGAGCAGCTGCGGCAGGACGGCCTCGACCTGGAGGCGGCAGCGGCAGTGCGCGGCCCACGCGGCGTCGCGCTGTGCGGGGTCCGCGGCGGCCAGCGCGACGCCGAGGTGGAAGTCGGCGAGCGCGAGGTGGGCGTACGCGCCCTGGAAGACGCCGTCGAAGGGGCGCGGGTCCTGCCGCCAGGGGGCCCAGTAGCGGGCGGTGTCGTCCGCGGTGTGCAGCGCGGTGACGCCGGCCAGGGCGAGCAGCTTGGTGTGCTGCAACTCGTGGACGAGCGCGGCGGCCATCTTCAGGCCGCCCATCGGCGTACTGCTGAGCAGCGCGCCGAAGGCGTCGCCCAAGGTGGCGCTGTACTGCGCGGACGCGGCGCCGTCCAGCGGCACGAAGCAGTCGAGCAGCGCGGCCACTTCGCGGGCCCGGGTGCCGTCGCCGAGCCGCAGCCAGGGCTGGGCCTCGCGCCAGGCGGTACGCCATCTGGCCCGGTCCTCGTCGGCGAGCCGGTCGGCGGCGGACAGCCCGTACGGGTTGGCGCGGCGGCCCTCCGCGCGGTACGGGTCGGCGTCGTCGATCAGCACCGGGTGGCCGTCGGGGCGGTCCTCCTGCGGCCACAGCGCCTGGATCGGGCGCCAGCCGGGGGCGGCCGAGCGCCACACGCCGTCGGTTCCCCTGCGCACCTCGACCGCGTGGCGGGTGCGCTCCTCGGGGCGCAGCCAGAGCCGGTTGCCGTCGCCGTCCACCCGCATCCGGGGCGCGGCGGCGCCGGGCTTGCGCGGGGGGCCCGCGGCCGGCAGCCGGTAGCCGCCGAGCGTCGGCAGCGTCAACAGGCCGTCGCGTACCGGTACGTCGGCGCTGAAGCGCAGGCCCGCGCGGGCGGCGGCGGACGCGGCGAGCGCGCCCAGGTGCGGCAGCGCCTCCGCGGCCCGCGGCGCCTGGCCCGCCACGGTGAGCGCCCGCAGGCTGCGTTCGGCCCACGCGCCGGTCAGCGGGTAGTGCACGACGCGGCGGGCGGCGGCCGGGTCCGCGCGCTCGGCCCGCTCCAGCAGCCGCCAGTCGCCGAGCACGCGCTCGGCGGTCCCCTCGGGCAGCGACCCGGCGGGCGCGGTCCGCACGGCGTCGAGCAGCGCGCGCAGCACCAGCAGCCGCCGCCCGCGCTGGTGGCTGACCAGCAGTTCCAGTGAGTCCGGCCCGCTGCCGGTGCTGCCGAGCACCGGCAGCACCGCGTCGAGCACGGGCGCAGCGGCGGTGGTCACGGCGTCTCCCGCCGTACGCGGGACGCGGCGGGCGCCGGGGCCGCCGCCTCGGCGAGGCGGCGCGCGATGTGCCGGATGAGCAGCGCCATGTCGGCGCAGTAGACCGACGGGTTGCGGAAGCCGGAGCCCTCCCGGTAGCGGTGGACGTAGTGGCCGCCGCCGCAGACGGTGACCAGCGGGCAGGCGCGGCAGGTGGCGGCGAGGGCGGCGAGCCCGGCCTGGCGGGCGGCGACGCCGGGGTGGGCGAGCGCGTCGTCGAAGCTGTTGCGGAAGACGTCGAGCCCGGTGGCGGCGGCCCCCTCGTACGCGGACTTGAGCGAGTCGACCTGCTCGATGCTGCCGTCGGTCTCGATCACGACGGCGGTGAAGGGCTGGAGCCCGAGCCGTTCTACGGGCGACCGGAGGCCGAGCAGCAGCGCCACGCACTCCTCGAACAGCCGAATCCTGGTCTCCCGGCGCTCCGCGCCCCACCAGCGGTCGAAGACGGCGGAGAGCCAACTCCCGTACGGCGCGGGGTCGTCGGCGGACGCGGGCAGTCCCGGCGGCGGCGCGGTCCAGTTGCCGTGCGGCAGCAGCAGGTCCATCCGCGGCGGCCGGAAGGCCAGCAGCGACTCGTACACCTCGACCGGGTCGTGGGCGAGGTCGACGACGCACAGCAGTCCGCCGTACGCCTCGGGCGCGGTCTCGGCGAGCAGCCGCACCCCGGCGGAGGCGGCGGCCCAGGACGGGCGGCCGGCGTGGTCGACTCGCGCGGCGTTGTGGGCGGGCAGGCCGCCGTCGAGGCTGACGCCGACGCGTATACGCGCGTCACGCAGGACGCGCAGCCGGTCGGCGGTGAGCAGGGTGCCGTTGGTCTGCACGCTGGCGTGCACGGCGCAGTCGGCGGGGACGGTGCGGCGGATCAGGTCGACGTCGGCGGCGAGCGCGTCGGCGCCGTTGAGCAGCGGTTCGCCGCCGTGCAGCACCACGGCGACATCGCGCAGACGGTGGGTCGCGGCGTGTTCCGCGATGCGTTCTGCGGTGCGCCGGGTCACCGCGTCGGGGGCGGCGCGGGGGCGGTCCCGCCAGCCGTGGTCGGGGCCCGCGTAGAGGTAGCAGTAGGTGCAGGCCAGATTGCAGCGGCTGTGCGTCTTGAGGATGAACTGCCGCAGGGGGAAGGCCCCTTCGGCCGCCGTACTGCCGGTCCGCGGCCTGTCGTCGGCCGGATGACGCACCACATCACCTCCCCCGTGTACCTCAGGCCGCCCCGTCGGCCCCAGCGGTTGTTCCCGCTGGGCGGCCGGAAGTAAACACCTCGGCAAGGAATTGGCCGTATTCGCCCTGGAGCACGGCCAAAAGCGGCGTTCCGTCAGGAGTTCACGCGATACGGGGGTACGTGGGCGGTGGTCGCGCGCGCCGGTGCCCGGTGCGCCGGGCGGCGTCAGCCGGTGGCCTCCGGCGCGCTGGGGTCGCTCTCGAAGCCCCACAGCGCCTCGCCGCCGGGACCGGCCGCGCGCGCCCGCAGATCGCTCACCAGGGCGGACAGCACCGGGTGTTCGACGGTGCGCAGCGATTCCAGGTCGAGGCCGAGCAGGTCGATGTCGGCGTCCGCCGGAATCCGGTAGGCGGGGGCGTGCTCGGGCGACGCCGCCTCGGGAAGGTCCCGGTCGGAAGGTGCCCGCTCGGGGGCTGGCCGCTCGGGGGCTGGCCGCTCGGGGACCGCCCGCTCGGGGGCTGGCCGCTCGGGGACCGCCCGTTCGTCAACAGCCCTTTCGTGAACGGCGCGTTCGGGTAACGCCTCGTCGTGGTGAGCGGGTTCGTCCGGGGGCCGCTCGGCCCCGCCGTACGCTCGGTCGTCCATCGTCGGCCTCAGCTCTCGTCCCGTGGTGGCTCGTGGGGGGATGCAGTTGTCGCGGCCCGGATTCGCGCGGGGTCCTGGCCGGTCGGTCCGAGGCGGCCGGACCGGGGCCGGTCGCCCCGGGCTCAGTTCGTCCGTGTCAGCGCCGCCAGCCGTTCGGCGGTCCGCTGCCGTGCCTCCTCGTCCGCGGCGCCGTCCCCTCCGTCGTCCGGCAGCCGCCGCCATTCGGCCTGCGCGGCCCGGTAGGCGTCGGCGGCGGCCCGCGGGCGCCGGGCGAATTCGTAGACCACGCCACGCCAATGATGCGCCAGCGCCGACAGCCGCACCATGGGGCCGGGTTCCGCCGACCGGTCGGCCGCCGTGCCCGCGGCCTCCGCGGCGCGGCGGTAGGCGTCGGCCGCCTGGTCGAGGCGCTCACCGCGCTGGGTGTGCGCGTAGCCCAGCCGGTGCGACTCGCCCAACTCGTACCAGATCCGCGCCACTTGCGCCGGGTCCACGGCGGGCTGCACGGCCAGGCCCAGGACGTGCTCGGCCTCGCGCAGGTCCACCAGGTCCTGTTCCGCCCGGTAGCGCAGCACCAGGGCCCGGCCGAGCATCAGCAGCCTGCCGGACAGCCGCGGGTCGCTCTCGGGGGTCTCCATCCGGCAGTCCCGCAGGACCTGCACGGCCCGGTTGACGAAGAGTTCGCCGCCGGGGAGCGCGGAGCGGCCGAGCAGCGCGTCGCCCCATTCGGCGACGATCTCGCTGTACTCGGGGCGGTCGCGCGGGGTCAGACGGCACGCCTCGGCGAACCGCCCCGCCGCCGCTTCCAGTTCACCGGCCGGGCCGCCCTCGGTGTGCCGGGCGACCCTGATCCGGCCCGCACGCAGCAGGATCGAGGCCCGCGCCAGCCGGTCGCGGGTCTCGCCGAGCGCCCGGTCGACCAGCCGCTGTGCCTCCGGCAGCCGTCCGCCGACCAGCAGATGGGCGTCGACCAGCGACAGCAGCGCGGCGGTCCGCGCTTCGAGGGCCGCCTCCTCGCGCTCCAGCGCGTCCAGTCCCGCGGCGAAGTACTCGGCGGCCTGGAGCGCGTAGACCTGCTCGCGCTCCCGCTCCCCCGCCGTGCCCGCCAGCCGCAGCAGGGCGCGGCCGTGGGCGAGCGACAGCGCGCTGGGGCGGGCGTCGGACAGCGGCCAGGAGTCCGCGAACGCCTCCAGCATCCCCACGGTCTCCTGGAGCAGCCCGGCGTCGCCGCTGAGCTGCCACTGGTCCTCCAGCACCCTGACCCGCTCCAGGGTGGCGCCGAGCACGTCCTGCGGGTCGAGTCCCGGGGCGGCGCAGACCGCGCTGAACTCCCGGTCCGCGCGCCGCAGAAGCTCCAACGCGCCCCGCGTGTCCCCGTTCGCCGCCCGCTCGTCCGCGGCGGCCTGGAACACGCGGGCGCGCACCGCGCGGGCCGGTACCGAACCCGGGTGCGCCGCGGCCGTCGCCGCCGCGTCCTGGGCCTCGCGCAGCAGCGCGGCCCCGCCGCGCAGCCGCCACAGCGTGATGAGATTCTGCGCCAGCTCGCTCCACAGGTCGGGGTCCGAGCCGCGCACCCGCTCCTCGTCCGCCGCGCGGCGCAGCAACTGCACCGCGTCCAGCAGATTCTGGACCATGCCCTCCTCGGTGAAGCGCGCCACCAACTGCCGGGCCCGCTGCACCGCGGACGACGGCTGTCCCGTACCGGCTCCCACGGCCAGCCGGTCGTGGCCGGTGTTCCCCGGCAGCGGCATGAAGCGCTCCAGCACCCGGGCGGCGACCTCCGCGAAGGGCTGCGGGGACTCGGCGACGACGGTCGACGCCTGCTCGGCGAGCGCGGTGGCGCGGGCCGCGGTGGCGACGGCGGCGTCCGCGAGCCGGTCGCCCGGCCCCTCGGTGAGCTGCGTGATGGCCAGCGCGGGGAAGTTGGGGCCGCTCTTGCCGAAACGCTGCTCGACGTACTCCGAGCAGTGCTTGAGCACCAGCAGCGCCTCGTCCCTGCCGAGCGGGCCGAGCAGCACGTCCCGTACGCCGTCGGCGAATTCGTACCAGCGGTGGTCGCGCGCGTCGTCGCCCGATATCCGCTTGAGCAGGCCGCTGAGCAGCACCTCCGACAATTCGGCGGGCCCCGAGTCGGGCAGCATCGTGCGCTGGACGAGCTGCATGACGGGCAGGAAGAGCGGGGCGGCGGCGAGGTAGACGGCGAGCTGGGCGGCGGCGGGCGAGGCGGCCGAGCGGAACCGGCCGACCAGGGCGACCGGCGGCACCGGGGACTGCCGTACGGGCGCCGGGGTCGCGGGCTGGTCGGAGCGCACCCAGCCGACGGCGGCGGGCACGCGGGCCGCGCCCGTGCCCGCCAGCAGCCGCGCCCACGCGCCCAACGCCTCGGCGGTGGGCGGCAGTACGGGCACCGGCAGCGCGTCGCCCGCGGGTGCGGCCGGCACGTAGTGGGAGGAGCCGCCGGTGCCCGAGGAGAAGCGCGGCGGCGAGGCGGGCAGCAGCCCTTCGCCGCGGTGCAGCACGCCGTACGAGACGGGCAGCCGGGTCCGGGCCCACAACCGGGCCGGGAGCGGCTGGAGTACGGCGACCGGGCCGTGTCTGGCCAGCCGGTGCAGCAGCCGGTGCGCCTGCCCCGACCGCCACAGCGGCCCCGCGCAGTCGCTGACCAGCAGGGTCACCCGGCGGCCCGTGGGGTCGCTCAACTGCTCGGCGGAGCGCATCCCGACCGCCTCGGGGTCGAAGCGTCCGCTGACCGCGGGGTCGCCGTCCGGGGTGGCGTGCAGATAGCGGACCTGCACCTCGTGGAAGGCGCCGAGCCGTTCGAAGACCTGGCTCAGCTCGCGGAGCATCCGCTCCCACACGTACATCGAGGACGAGGCGTCCATGAGCAGTTGCATCGAGGCGTCGCCGCGCAGCACCGGCCGGAAGACCGGCAGCAGCAGTCCGGCGGCGCGCGCGCTGTTCTCCGCGGTGGCCGACTCGTCGAGCACTTCGCGCAACGGCCGCGCGGGGCTGCGGTAGCGCTGCAACGGCCGCAGTGCCGACTGGAGTTCGAGCAGCCGGGGCAGCGTCGCCGCCTCGGGCACGGCGACCGACAGCGCGGCGGCGGCCGGTCCCGTACGCGCCCGGCCGGGGGCGCTGACGCCCGGATAGAGCTGGACGAGGCGGTCGTCGTCCGGGTCGGTGAGGCTGCGCGGCAGTACGGTGCCGCCGGGTGGGGTGGGGTCGGTGACGCCGGACAGTCCCGGGTGGTGCGCGCCGCTGCCCGTACCGGCGCCGCCGGGGTCGCGGGCCTCCCCCGCGGCGCTCGCGGGGGAGGTCGGGCGGGACCAGCGGGCCAGCCACAGCGCGTCGGCCAACTCGGTGGGTCCCGGGTCGAGTCCGGCCTCGGTCAGGGCGCCGACGACGGACGCGAGCGGGTCGGGCCGCTCGGTGGCGGTGTCGGTGTCGGTGTCGGTGTCTGCGGAGGGTGGTGTCCTCGGGTCGGGCGTCCTCGGGTCGGGGGCCTGCGGGTCGGGTCTCCGGGTGGCCATGGCCGGTTCACCTGGGCCGGTCGAGCCGTTGGATGAGCATGTCCGCCAACCGGCTGCGGGTGGGGGGCGCGGCGTGATGGGTGAGGAAGATCGCGTTCAACAGCTGGTCGGTGGCGAGGAGTTCGCTGCGCGACCGTTCCAGGAAGCGGGTCACCAGGTCGTCGCCGACGGTCGCCGCCTCGTCGCCGAGGTGGGCGCGGACCACGGTGGACAGCCGCTTGTGGTCGGGGCGGCCCAGCTCCAGGTGGATGCAGCGGCGCAGCAGCGGCGGCGGGAAGTCGCGCTCGCCGTTGCTGGTGAGGATGACGAACGGGAAGGCCCGGCAGCGGATGCGGCCCTCACGGAGCGAGACCTTGGCGCCGTCGTCGGTCAACACCTCGACCTGCGGCTCGCGTTCGGCCAGCCGCTCCAGCTCGGGGATGCCGAACTCGCCCTCCTCCATCACGTTCAGCAGGTCGTTGGGCAGGTCGATGTCGCTCTTGTCCAGCTCGTCGATGAGCAGCACCCGCGGCTTGGCGGTCGGCAGCAGGGCGGTGCCCAGCGGGCCGAGCCGGATGTAGCTGCCGATGCCGCCGGGCGGGGCGGTGCCGGAATTCGCCGCGATCTGGGTGTCCTGGAGGCGGGCGATCGCGTCGTAGCGGTACAGCCCGTCCTGGAGCGCGCTGCGGCTGACGATCGGCCAGTGCAGCACGCGGCCGAGGCCCAGTTCGTACGCCACCGCGTGCGCGAGGGTGCTCTTGCCGGTGCCGGGGCTGCCGGTGACCAGCAGCGGACGGCGCAGGTACAGCGCCGCGTTGACCATTTCCAGCTCCTCCGGGCTGGGCCGGTGCATCTCGGCCATGTGCCGGTACGCGCCGAGCCTGCGGGCGGAGGAACTGTCGGGCCCGGGGCCCTGCTGGACCAGTGGGCCGCCGTCGAAGTCCCGCCAGGGCGGCGGCTCTGGCAGTCCGTCGATGCCGGTGTGCGGTTCTCCCGTGCCCCGGTAGATGAGCCACTCGCCGGCGGGGCTGGCGTCGGTCATCTCACTCACCTCGATACCTCGTCCTCATGGAGTCTCCAACAGCTCGTCGGTCCCCGGTAGGGGGCGAGTCGGATCGTCGTAGAGCAGGGTGATTCCCACCGACCAGAACGCCTCGGGCACGCCCGCGTCCACCGCCGCGCGCAGGACGGCGAGGGCGCGGGGCAGCCGTGCGGCCGTGCGCGCGGCGCGCACCGTACGGTTCACGCCGCGGTGGAAGTCGCCGCAGGCCGTCTCGGGGGCGACCGGTTCCCTGCGCCACACCGCGACCGGGTAGCCGGAGGTCACCAGGCGGTGCAGCTCCTCGGGGGCGGTCGCGGCGCTGCGGCAGAGCGCCGGCAGCGTGTCGCGCGCGCGGTCGCGCAGCTCGTCGTCGGCCGGGAGCGGGCCCGGCGTACCGTCGTCGCAGTCGAACAGGTCGGCGCGCGGCCGCTGTTGGTGCAGGGTGTGCCAACGGCCGTGCCTGGCCTCGGTCACCGCCGGGTCGTCGTCGGGCGGCGCGTCGGTGCGGCGCACCACGACCGGGCGTACGGCGCCGAGCGCGCGCCCGCCGGGGCCGAGCGGCCAGGTCTCGACGGGGAAGCCCACCAGGGCGCCGGGGACGGCCAGTTGCAGCGGCGCCGGGTAGCCGGGCTGGTCGCAGCGGCGGAACACCTCGTCCAGCGGCTCGCGCAGCCGGACCGGCAGGTCGTCGAGCGCGGTGCCGCGGAAGTCCTCCTCGACGCACTCCACTTCGCCGTTCTCCGGCACGACGCAGACCCGCCAGTCGAGGCGGCCCGGCTCCCAGCCGCGCGGGATGATCTCCAGCAGGGCCTCGGGGCGGATACGGCGGTCCGGCCGGCCGCCGGGGCCCGCGTCGGCCGCGGTCGCGGTGGCCGCGTCCGCGGTCGTACCGCTGTCCGGTCCCTGATCGTCGAGGTCCGTGCCCGGGCCGCCGAAGCCGGTGCCGAGGTCGGCGCCGAGGCCGACGTCCGGGTCCGCGCCGAGTCCGGCGCCGAGGTCGCCGGTCAGGCCGCTGACCAGGGTGCCGCGGGCGCGCAGCCGGGCCTTGCGCTCGGTGACCAGGGTGTTGCGGAACAGCCGGGTCAGACCGATCGCGTCGGCGGCGGTGTCCTGCGCCCAGTGCCACAGGACGCGTTCGGCCGCCTCGTCCGCCGCGCGGGTCCTGTCGGCGGTCGCGGCCTGCACCGCGAACCGCAGCACCGCCTCCAACTCGCTGGTGCCGCGCCGCAGGTCGTACAGCAGGCCCAGACCGTCCCGCCAGGCGCGCGGCGCGGTCGGCAGGCCCTGCGCGGGGCTGCCGCGGACCGCTCCGACGATGTCCTGGAGGCTCTTCGCGCTGGCGGGCGGCGGGAGTTGGGCGAGCATCCCGAGCAGTGCGGTGCGCTGGCCCGGGGTCAGGGCGCGGCCCGCGGCGGCGCCGATCTCGCCGTGCGCGTCGGTCCAGGTGACCTCCTGGCCGCCGACGAAGGCGTAACGGTCGGCGTGGTAGAGGTCGTGCGCCGTCATCACGCGGTGGTACAGGTCGGCGGCGGTGCCGGTGGCGGGCAGCCTGCGCAACTCCTGCACGCCGATGGCGAGTCCGCCGTCCTGGCCGGTACGGCGCGCCTTCAGCACCCCGATCACCTCGCCGCGCACGAGGTCCACGACCGGGCCGCCCGAGACGCCGTTGGGCATCTCGTCCTCATTGCCGAGCTTGAGCAGTCCGCCGCTGCCGAGCTGGCCGCTGATGGAGCAGCGGCCGTTGTACGCGACGACCTCGCCGTCCATCGGGATGTGGCCGAAGTACGCGACCTGGTTGGTGGTGTAGCCCTTGGCGGTGCGCTCGGTGAGCCAGACGCAGGGGTGGTCGACGCTGTCCAGCAGCCGGATCAGCGCGAGGTCGGGGGACGGCCAGCGGCCGGTGCCGGTGTGGCCCGCCGGTTCCGCCCACTCCACGACGCCGCTGAGCATGCGGTCGCCGTATCCGACGGAGACCTTGCGGCCGGCCGGGCCGCCGCCGTCGCCGCCGTCATTGCCGCCGCCCTCGCCGCTCTGGGCGAGCGCGACGTGCGCGCAGGTGAGCACCCAGTTCGGCGCCACGAAGAAGCCGCTGCCCCGCAGCGGGTAGCCGGGTTCCCGGCCGTGAACGCGTACGGTCGCCTCGCTGACCAGCGGGGTCAGGATCTCGGCGGGGTCGGCGGGCTCGTCGAGCCCGCCGGGACCGCCGAACGCCGTCATCGCGCGCCCCGCCCTAATCGCGGTGCCGCGGCGGCAGCCGTCTGCGCCCCCATCCCACCCCCAGTGACTGATCGTCTCCGAAGGCTAGCCCGCGGCCAGGACCGGCGCGAGGACCTTCGGACATACTCCCTATCCTTGCGGTGTACGTCCCGTCTCGTCCCTCCCGTTCTTCCCCGTCCACCACCGTCCCACCCCGTTCCGGAGCAGATCTTGTACTTCACCGACCGCGGCATCGAGGAGCTCGCCACCCGGCGCGGCGAGGAGGAAGTCTCTTTCGACTGGCTGGCCGAGCGCTTGCGCGAATTCGTGGACCTCAACCCTGAGTTCGAGATTCCGACCGAGCGGTTGGCGACGTGGCTGGCGCGGCTCGACGACGAGGACTAGCCTCCGGCTCGGTCCTTGGTCTTTGTCTTTGCCCGCCCGCCCACCCGTGCGGGTGCTTTCTTCGTCTGCGGGTGCCGCTTGTGCCTGGTCGGTGCCGGTCCGGGGCACCTCCTCGAAATGCGGCTACCTGGTCTCCTGTATCCGGTGCCCTTCTTGTCACCGCATTTCTGCGGGGGCACCCCGGCCCGTCCCCTCCCGGTACGTCGGCGTCCGGCGGTCCGGTGGGGGTTGCCGGGGAGGGGGGTTCTTTCGGCGTGCCGCCCTGCGCCGGTCCCCCTCCCGGTGAGTCGGAATGCTCGGGCCCTTCCTCCAAGAGCCCAACAAAGCCCCTGCCCACCCCGCCGGAAGGTCGGGGCGCACAGGGCCCGGGCTCTCACCCACCCCCCTTCGCCCACCCCGCCGGAAGGTCGGGGGCGCAGGGGCCGGACTCCCACCCACCCCCTCCACCACCACCACAGCGGACCGTCAGCCGCCGACGTACCCGACCCCACCCACCCCCCTCCGCAACGCCCACCGGCAGGCGGACGCCGACGTACCCAAGCCCACCCACCCCCCTCCCGGCCACCCCCACCGGACCGCCGGACGCCGACGTACCGGGAGGGGACGGGCCGGGGTGCCCCCGCAGAAATGCGGTGACAGGGAGGGTGCTGGATGAGCAAAGAGCAGGTAGCCGCATTTCGAGGAGGTGCCCCGGACCGGCACCGACCAGGCACAGGCGGCACCCGCAGACGACAAAGCACCCGCACGGGTGGGCGGGCGGGCAAAAAGACACCACTTGACTTGTGAGCCACGCGATATATCGTGAATGCACGAGACGCGATATGTTGCGTCCCAAGGCGCACCCGAGGAGGGGCACGATGAGCGGCATGTCGTCGGACCGGACCGTGGCGGAGCCGGAAAAGTTCGTGTTCGAGGAGCCCGTCGACACCCTCTGCGTGCGCATCGTCAACGGCGCCGTGAACGTCGTCGGCACCGACGACGGCCCCGCACGGGTCGAGGTCACCGAGATCGACGGCCCGCCGCTGAAGGTGTACCACCGCGGCGGCACCCTCACCGTGACCTACGACGACCTGCCGTGGAAGGGCTTCCTGAAGCGGCTCGACCCCAAGGGCTGGCAGCGTCACGCGGTCGTGACGCTCGCCGTCCCGCAGCACACCAAGGTCGAAGTGGGAGTCGTCGGCGCCGGCGCCGTGATCTCCGGGATCGCCGGGGAGACCAGCGTCCAGGGGGTCAACGGGGACACGACCCTCGTCGGCCTCAGCGGCCCGGTGCGGGCCAACACGGTCGCGGGCAGCGTCGAGGCCCAGTCCGTCTCCGGCAGCCTGCGGATCAACACCGTCTCCGGTGACCTCACCGTGGTCGAGGGCAGCGGCGCCGAGGTCAAAGCGGACTCCGTGAGCGGCAACATGGTGCTCGACCTCGATCCGTCCGCGGGGGCGGACGTCCGGCTCACCAGCGTCTCCGGCGAGATCGCCATCCGTATCCCGGAACCGGGCGACGCGGAGGTCGACGCCAACACCACCAGCGGCCATGTCTCCTGCGCCTTCGACGAATTGCGCGTCACCGGGCAGTGGGGGGCCAAGCGCATCACCGGCCGGATCGGTTCCGGCGGGGCGCGCCTGAGAGCCACCACCGTCTCCGGCGCCATCGCCCTGCTGCGCAGGCCGCCGCTGGAGGACGCGCCCTCGTTCCGGAAGGACATCTGACATGGCGCCCGTCTTCGCCCACGGCCGACTCCGGCTCTACCTGCTCAAGCTGCTGGACGAGTCGCCCCGGCACGGCTACGAGGTGATCCGGCTGCTGGAAGAACGTTTCCAGGGGCTGTACGCGCCCTCCGCGGGCACCGTCTACCCGCGGCTGGCGAAACTGGAGAAGGAGGGCCTGGTCACGCACTCCACCGAGGGCGGCCGCAAGGTCTACGCCCTCACCGACGCGGGCCGCGGCGAGCTGTCCGACCGCGCCGACGAGATCGCGGGCCTGGAGGCGGAGATCCGCGAGTCCGTCTCCACACTGGCCGCCGAGATCCGCGAGGACGTCCGGGGCGCCGCCGGTGATCTGCGCCGCGAGGTGCGCGCCGCCGCGCAGGAGGCGCGTACGCCCCCGTCGCCCAAGCACGAGTGGCGCGAGCAGGCCGCGCGCGCCAAGGAGGAGAGCCGCCGGGCCAAGGAGGAGGCGCGCGACGCCCGCCGCCAGGCCAAGGCCGCGCGCGAGGAGGTCGAGCGGATCGCCCGCCAGGTCCAGGAGCAGGTGCAGTCGCACGTACGCTCCGGCGACTGGCAGGCGGGGCTGCGCGACGGTCTCGCCGAACTCACCAAGGAGCTGGGCCGGTTCGGCAAGGGCATGGACGTACCGACCACGCCCTGGGGCGCGCCCGGTACGCCCCCGGTCTGGGCCGACGCCACGGCCGAGCCCGCCCAGGAGACGGAGAAGGAGACGGAGGAGGAGACGGAGGAGGAGACGGAGAGGGAAGGGAACACGTCGGCGACGTCGGACGCGGACACGGAAGCGCCCGAGCCCGCGGACGACGACACCCCGCCGTCCGCCGACCCCTTCCGCGACCTCGAACGCCTGCTGGACCGCTTCCGCGACGACATCCGCGACTCGGCCCGCGACCTGGGCGTCGACGACACCCAACTGCGCGAGGTGAGGCGCCACTTGTCCGCCGCGGCGGCGCACATCGCGGCGGCCCTGCACCTCCCGCCCACCTAACGCGGGCCGCTTACACGGTCAGCACGACCTTCCCGAACAGCTCCCCGGCGGCGAGCCGTTCGAAGCCCTCGCGGGCGCGGTCCAGCGGCAGTACGGAGTCGATCACCGGCCGAATGCCGCTGGCCGCGCAGAAGGCCAGCAGGTCCCGCAGCTCCTCCTTGGAGCCCATGGTCGAACCGACCACCTTCAGCTCCAGGAAGAAGATCCGGTTCAGCTCGGCGGCGGGCGGATTCTGCCCGCTGGTGGCGCCGGAGATGACGAGCGTGCCGCCGGGCCGCAGCGACTTGACCGAGTGCGACCAGGTCGCCGCCCCGACGGTCTCGATGACGGCGTCCACCCGCTCCGGCAGCCGCGCGCCCGATTCGTACACCGCGTGCGCGCCCAGTTCGAGCGCGCGTTCCCGCTTGGCCGCGTCCCGGCTGGTGGCGTGCACCCGCAGCCCGGCGGCGCGGGCCAGCACGATCGCGGCGGTGGCGACACCGCCGCCCGCGCCCTGCACGAGGACCGCGTCGCCCGGCCGTACCCCGGCGTTGGTGAAGAGCATGCGGTACGCGGTCAGCCACGCGGTCGGCAGGCAGGCCGCCTCCTCGAAGGAGAGTTCCTTCGGCTTGGGCAGCACATTCCAGGCCGGTACGGAGACCCGTTCGGCGAAGGTGCCCTGGTAGTGCTCGGTGAGGATGGAGCGGCGCTCGGTGGGGCCGACCCCGTGACCGGTCTGGCCGATCACGGAGTGCAGCACCACCTCGTTGCCGTCCTCGTCGATCCCGGCGGCGTCGCAGCCGAGGATCATCGGCAGGCTCTCCCGGCCGAGGCCCACCCCGCGCAGCGACCACAGGTCGTGGTGGTTGAGCGAGGCGGCCTTGACCGTGACGGTGGTCCAGCCGGGGCGCTCCGACGGCTCCGGCCGCTCCCCCAACTCCAACCCGCTCAACGGCTTGTCGGCGTCAATACGTGCGGCGTATGCGGCATACATGCCGTCGACCCTACGGTCGGTCCCGGCGCCCGAGGAACCGCCACGGCATGTGACGCTCCGCGCACCCCGGGCGGCGGTCAGCGGCGCGCCACCCCTTCCGCCCGCGCGGCGGCCGCGACGGCCGCGGTCACGGCGGGGGCGACCCGCGGGTCGAAGGGCGACGGGATGACGCACTGCGGCGAGAGCTCGTCGGCGACGACGGCGGCCAGCGCCTCGGCGGCGGCGATCTTCATCCCCTCGGTGATGGCCGAGGCGCGCACCTGGAGGGCGCCCGCGAAGATCCCGGGGAAGGCGAGCACATTGTTGATCTGGTTCGGGAAGTCGCTGCGCCCGGTCGCCACGACCGCCGCGTACTTGTGCGCGACGTCCGGGTGGATCTCCGGCGTGGGGTTGGCCATCGCGAAGACGAACGCGCCACGGGCCATCGTGGCGACCGCGGACTCCGGGACCGTACCGCCGGAGACCCCGATGAAGACGTCGGCGCCGTCCAGCGCGGCCTCCAACGGCCCGGTGAGACCCGCCTTGTTCGTATACGAGGCCAGCTCGCGCTTGACCGGGTTCAGGTCGTCGCGTCCGGCGTGCACGATGCCCTTGCGGTCGGTGACGGCGACGTCGCCGATGCCCGCCTCGACGAGGATCTTGGCGATGGCGACCCCGGCCGCGCCCGCGCCGGAGATGACCGCGCGCAGGTCGCCGAGGGTACGGCCGGTGAGCGTGCAGGAGTTGCGCAGCGCGGCGAGGGTGACGACGGCGGTGCCGTGCTGGTCGTCGTGGAAGACCGGGATGTCCAGCCGCTCCTGGAGCTTGCGCTCGATCTCGAAGCAGCGGGGGGCGGAGATGTCCTCCAGGTTGACGCCGCCGAAGGACGGGGCGAGCCGGACCACGGTCTCCACGATCTCGTCCACGCCGGTGCAGGCCAGCGCGATCGGCACGGCGTCGACGCCGCCGAACTGCTTGAAGAGGATGGCCTTGCCCTCCATGACCGGCAGGGACGCCTCGGGGCCGATGTCGCCCAGGCCCAGCACCGCGGTGCCGTCGGTGACGACCGCGACGACCTGGGACTTCCAGGTGTAGTCGTGCACCAGCTCCGGCTTGTTCGCGATGGCGGTGCAGACCTCGGCGACACCGGGTGTGTACGCGAGCGACAAGTCGTCGGCGTCGCGGACCGGCACGGTCGAGGTGACCTCCATCTTGCCGCCGCGGTGCAGGGCGAAGACCGGATCGATGGGGAACGCGTCGTCCGTACCGCTCATGCCGTCCGCACGGTCGGCGCCGTCCGCACTGTCGGCGCTGTCCGTACTGTCCGCATCGGTCCGGGGATTGACGATCTCCGCTGCCACTTTTTGACCCCTTTGTCTGAATGATGAATGAGGGTACTCCGCCCGAAGGGGGTGGAGGTGGGCTCGGCATCCGCGTCACCAGGTACGAGTGAGCAAGGTGACGGCCGACGCCAGGCGCGCCGCACGCACGCCATGGGCCCCGGATGAGGGGTGAGGACCCGTTCTACCGGAAGTCGGTTCCGGCGACGAGTGGGAATTGATCGGCATGGCCTCCGCGTGGTCCGGCCTTGGTGTGCCGGCCTGGTGGAGGCCCGGGGATCGCCCGTTATCCGATTTTGACACAACGGGAACCCTGCCCGGGGGTGTCCGGATGGCAAGATGCACAGATCACACACGGTGGCGGTACTCGATGGCGTGTGCCATGTCCACTGCACGACCCCCTCACTTCCGCAGGAGGACACAGCGATGACCGCATGTACGACCCGGCGTTCGGCCGCTCTCACTCGTCTCACCGCGGTCGCCGCCATAGCGGTCGCCGGCACTCTGGTACTGACCGGATGCGGCGACCAGACCAAGAAGGACAAGCCCGCGAACACCGTCACCCCTAGTGGGACGGGGTCCTCGGCGACCTCGGCGGTCGCCCCGCTCTTCTCGAAGCTCCCCCAGAAGTACCAGGACTCCAAGACGATCAAGGTCGGCACGGACGCCTCCTACGCGCCGATGGAGCAGACCGAGAACGGCAAGATCGTCGGCATCGACCCGGACATCGCGGACGCGCTGGCCAAGCAGCTCGGCGTCACCTTCACGTTCACCAACGGCAAGTTCGACGGCCTGATCACCTCCATCTACACCGGCCGCTCGGACATCGTGATGTCCGCTATGAGCGACACGAAGGCCCGCCAGGGCGGTCTGGACGACAAGGGCAAGAAGATCGGCAAGGGCGTCGACTTCGTCGACTACTACACCTCCGGTTCCTCCCTGCTGGTGAAGAAGGGCAACCCTAAGGGCGTCAAGTCCCTGGCCGACGTGTGCGGGCAGACCGTGGCCGTCCAGCGCGGCACGATCTACGACGACGCGTTCGAGGCCCAGAAGAAGGAGTGCGGCTCCAAGGGTCTGACGATCCAGAAGTTCGACACCGACTCCGAGGCGCAGACCCGGGTGAAGGCGGGCGGCGCGGTCGCCGACCTCAACGACACGCCGGTGGCCGCGTACATCGCGCAGAAGTCCGGCAACGGCAACGACTTCGAGGTCGCGGGCTCCCCCGCCGACGCCGGTCCGTTCGGCATCGCGGTCAGCAAGGACAACACGCAGCTCAGGGACGCGCTGAAGGCGGCCATGGACGCGATCATCGCGGACGGCACCTACGCGCAGGTGCTGCAGAAGTGGAACGCGAGCAGCGGCGCCATCGCGTCGGCCGCGATCAACGGCGGTTCCTGACGTGGCATCGGGCACACCGACCCCCTTCGAGAAACCGTCGGGCGACACCCCGCCGCAGGACGCCCCGCCCCGGGACACCCCGCCGCGGGACCCGCTGCGGAAGGACACACGGCCGGCCACGCCGTACGAGGCCATCCGCGCGGTCCCGGTACGGCACTACGGGCGCTGGGTCAGCGCCGTCGTGGTGGTCGTGCTGCTGGGGTGGCTGGTCTACGCGTTCTCGCAGGGTGATGTCATCTGGGGCACGGTCGGGGACAAGGTCTTCGACCAGCAGGTGCTCAAGGGTCTGTGGCACACCGTCCTGATCAGTGTGTGCTCGATGGCGCTCGGCCTGGTGCTGGGCGTGCTCTTCGCGGTCATGCGGCTGTCGAAGAACCCGGTGACGGGGGCGGTGTCCTGGCTGTACATCTGGTTCTTCCGGGGCACCCCGGTGTACGTGCAGCTCCTGATGTGGTTCAACCTGTCGCTGATCTTCCCGGTGATCAACCTCGGGCCGATCTACAAGAACGACACCGTCGCCGTCATGACCCCCTTCGTGGCCGCCCTGCTGGGCCTCGGCCTCAACGAGGGCGCGTACATGGCGGAGATCGTGCGGGCCGGCATCCAGTCGGTGGACGAGGGCCAGACCGAGGCGGCGCACGCGCTCGGCATGACCGGCGGCAGGACGATGCGGCGGATCGTGCTGCCGCAGGCGATGCGCGTGATCATCCCGCCGACCGGCAACGAGTTCATCAACATGCTGAAGACCTCCTCGCTGGTGTCGGTGGTGCAGTACACCGAAGTGCTGCGCGCCACCTCCGACATCGGGTCCGACTCCGGCGCCGTGATGGAGATGCTGTTCGTGGCCTCCGTCTGGTACCTGGTGCTGACCAGCGTGTTCAGCGTCGGCCAGTTCTATCTGGAACGGCGTTACGCGCGTGGCTCGCTGCGGAGTCTGCCGCTCACGCCGTGGCAGAAGGTCATGTCCAACCTGTCCACCCTGCGCCGACCGAAGGTGGCCTGATGAGCGTCCAGCCGATGGTGAAGTCGGAGGCCGTCCACAAGTCGTTCGGCGCCGCGCACATTCTCAAGGGCATCGACCTGGAGGTCGCGCCCCGCGAGGTGTTCTGTCTGATCGGTCCCTCCGGTTCCGGCAAGTCCACCTTCCTGCGGTGCATCAACCACCTGGAACAGATCAACGCCGGGCGACTGTGGGTCGACGGCGAACTGGTCGGCTACCGGCAGCAGGGCGACCGGCTGCACGAGTTGCGGGACCGCGAGGTCGCGGCCAAGCGCCGGGACATCGGGATGGTCTTCCAGCGGTTCAATCTCTTCCCGCACATGACGGCGATCGAGAACGTCATGGAGGGTCCGGTCCAGGTCAAGCGGGAGCCCAAGGCGGTGGCGCGGGAGCGCGCCGTACGGCTGCTCGACCGGGTCGGCCTCGGCGACAAGGCGGCGAACTACCCGTCGCAGCTCTCCGGCGGGCAGCAGCAGCGGGTGGCCATCGCGCGGGCGCTGGCCATGGAGCCGAAGCTGATGCTGTTCGACGAGCCGACGTCGGCGCTCGACCCGGAGCTGGTCGGCGACGTCCTCGACGTGATGCGGGGGCTGGCCGAGGACGGCATGACGATGATCGTGGTCACGCACGAGATGGGGTTCGCCCGTGAGGTGGGCGACGCTCTGGTCTTCATGGACGACGGTGTCGTCGTCGAGTCGGGTCATCCCCGGGAGGTGCTGGGCAATCCGCAGCACGAGCGCACGAGGGCCTTTCTATCAAAGGTACTGTGACGCGACGCGGGACCACAAGGGGGTACGGGCCTCGGGCCCGTACCCCCTCCGTCGTACGCCCGGCGTCAACTCCCGCGCGATCAGGGCTACTTGAGGCCGAGCACGAGGGCGTCGCTGGGCGAACTCCACACGCCCCGGGCCTCGGAGAAGCCCGCCTCGCGCAGTGTGCGCGCGTGCCATTCGAGCGGCGGGGTGTCGCCGTCGGCGTGCTCGCCGTAGATCTCGAACCGTCTGGCGGTGGGCTCGGCGAGCACCGGGTCGGCGGCGGCGAGCTGCCACCACTGGCTCCAGTCCAGGGCGCCCTCGGCCTTGGCCCGGTCCATCCGGGCGTGCCGCTGCGCGCGGTCGGCCGCGTTGAGGACGGGGGTCGCCGGGTCCGGCATGTGGTCGGCGTTGAGGAAGACCCCGCCCTCGCGCACGAGTCCGGCGAGCTGCCCGTACAGCGTCCGGAGCGCGTCGCTGTGCAGCCAGTGCAGCGCGGTCGCGGTGAGCACGGCGTCGTACGAGTCGTGCGGCAGCTTCTCGGTCCAGCGCGGGTCCTTGAGGTCGGCGGTCACGAGGGTGACCCTGTCGTCCCCGGCGAAGGAACCGGCCGCGATGGCGAGCAGCGCGGGGTCCAGGTCGACGCCGGTGCTCCTGGCCGCCGGGAACCTCCGGAGCAGCCGGTCCGTGATACTTCCGGTACCGCACGCGAGGTCCAGCACCCTGGGCGCGGTGCCGACCAGTGCCTCGACCATGTCCAGCATCACCCGAAAGCGTTCCTCGCGGTCGGGCATGTACCACTCCTGCTGGCGGTCCCAGCTCCGCTGCCAGTCCTGCCAGACACTCTCCGTCGCCACAGCCACACCAGCCTCCGTTTCGTAATACCCTGATAGCCCGTTCAGCCATTACCGAGACTAGACCGCCCCCAGTAAGGACCACAAGTGGAACTGGCTTATTACTCGGAATACGCCGTGCGCCTCGTGAACACCGAGGAGCCCAAGCGCGGCACGGACGCGCTGACCTCGGTCGAGGCCGTACGGGAGTTGATCGGCGCCGGTACGCAGGCCGCCGCGCGGGCGGTCGACGCCGATGTGGCCCGGCTGCGGGCGGTACGCGTCCGGCTGCGCGGGATCTTCGAGGCCGCCGACGAGGGCGACGAGGTCCGGGCGGTGGACCTGCTCAACGCGCTGATGCTGGAGTTCCCGGTCAGCCCGCAGATCTCCGGGCACGACTATCCGGACGACGCCACGGGACGCCCCGACTGGCACATGCACCTCGCCGACCACGCGGCGAACGCCGGCGCGTCGTACTCGGCCACCGCCTGCATGGGCCTGGCCGTCCAGCTCACCACGCTCGGCGTCGACCGGCTCGGCATCTGCGAGGCCGCGCCGTGCCGCAACGCGTACGTGGACACGTCGACCAACCGCTCCCGGCGCTACTGCTCCGACCGGTGCGCCACCCGCGCCAACGTCGCGGCCTACCGGGCCCGCAAGCGCCTGGAGAACGACCGGTCGGGCCGCAGCAGCCGCACGCAGGACGCCGCCCAGGAGGCCGCCCCCGCCACCGACCGCTGAACCTCGCCCGGTGGCCGGAACCGGCCCCGCGCACGCGCCATGACCAGCTCGTCGGGCACCGCGCCGAACTCCCGGCTGTCGTTCTCGACGAACGTGTTGTCGCCCAGCACCCACCAGCCGCCCTCGCGCCGCTCCACGGCACGCTTGACGATCAGCAGGTCCTGCTGCAACGGGTGCCGCAGCACCACCACGTCGCCCTCACGCACCTGCTCGGCGCCACTGGCGATCCGCTGGATCAGCAGCCAGTCCCCGTGCAGCAGCGTGGGTGCCATCGACGGACCAGTGACCTCGACCAACTGCCACGACAGCCTGGCCCCCTGCTCCCGCATCCTGCGCCTCCTGGTTCGTTCCTCCACCGACCCCAGAGTGGCACCAGACTTTTGTCCTAAGCCACCTGGGGCACCCGAGAAAACGACTCTCCCAGGGAGTAATCTCCCACGTGGAAAGACGATCACGAGGAAGGACAGCCATGTTCACTCGCCTGTTCGCGCCCAAGGTCAAGGTCAGCGCCCACTGCGACCTGCCCTGCGGCGTATACGACCCTGCCCAGGCCCGCATCGAGGCCGAGTCCGTCAAGGCGGTCCAGGAGAAGTACCAGGCCAACGAGGACGCGGACTTCCGCACCCGTGCCGTTCTGATCAAGGAGCAGCGCGCGGAGCTGGCCAAGCACCACGTCTCGGTGCTCTGGAGCGACTACTTCAAGCCCCCGCACTTCGAGAAGTACCCGGAGCTGCACCAGCTCGTCAACGACACCCTCAAGGCACTCAGCGCGGCGAAGGCGTCGAACGACCCGGCGACCGGGCAGAAGGCCCTGGACTACATCGCCCAGATCGACAAGATCTTCTGGGAGACCAAGCAGGCCTGACCCCCCGGTTCACCCCGGAGCGTCAACCGCCCGCGCCCGGCCGTCACCCATACGGCCGAGCGCGGGCGTTTTTCTAGTCCCCGTCATCATTCAAGAATGTGGCGTGCGCCACAGCGATGGGCTGTCACATCGTGCCGTCCGGCGCACTCTTATGTAGCGCCGGAGGAAACCGGCACGATCACAGAACGTCCCCGTCCGTCAGGTCCCCCGTACCGGCGGACGGGGGCTTTTTGTCTCGGGGCGCCCGCTCACAGGACGTCGGCCAGCTCCTGGAGCAGCCGCCGCTTGGGGCGCGCGCCGACCAGCACCTTGACCGGCTCGCCCGCGCGGAACAGCAGCAGCGTGGGCATCGACATCACGCCGTACGCGGCCTGGGTCGCCGGATTGGTGTCGACGTCGAGCTGGACGATCCGCAGCCGGTGCGACTCCTCGGCGGCGATCTCGGCCAGCACCGGGGCGATCATCCGGCACGGCGGGCACCAGTCGGCGGTGAAGTCGACCAGGACGGGCAGGTCGGAGCCGAGCACCTCGGCGGCGAAGGTCGCGTCGGTGACGGCGGGGACGGATGTGGCGGTACTGGTCATGGTGAATCCCTTTCACTGACGGACAGTTCGCACATCGGCTCGGGGGCGTTCCCCACCCCGCCCGGCCCGGCCTCCAGCTCCGCGCGGGCGAGCTGGGCGGCGACCTGGGCCCGTACCTCCTGGAGCCGGTCGACGACCGCGTCCAGCTCGGCGAGCTTGCGCCGGTAGACCTCCAGCGAGGCGGCGCAGGTGTCCCCCGCCGGGTGCCCGGCGCGCAGGCAGTCCACGAACGGCCGGGTCTCCTCCAGGCCGAAGCCGAAGTCCTGGAGCACCCGGATCTGCTCCAGCAGCCGCAGATGCTCCTCGTCGTACGACCGGTACCCGTTGCCCGACCGGTCGGCCGGCGGCAGCAGGCCCAGGGACTCGTAGTAGCGGAGGGTCCGGGTGGTGGTGCCCGCCCGTTCCGCGAGTTCGCCGATGCGCATACGGACGACGTTAGACCTTGACGTACGCGTCAAGGCCAGGACGATTTCCGGCCGCGCTGGCAAAAAGTTCCAAGATTTACGTCCAGGTGGTTGCTTACTGCCAGTCCGGCTCGACAGGCTGCGCGGAGCAGTTTCTTGACGTACCCCCGACAGTTTTGCCCCGCACGCCCCCGCATACGCCCGCACACGCCCCCGAACACCCCCGGACGACAGCCCCACCACGCAGACCCACGCACACGCGAGGAGCACGGATGCACCGCCCGCTCAGACAACCGCGCAGCCGCAGAACCCTCACCGTGGCCGCCGCGCTCTCCCTGCTGGCCGGCCTCTCGGTGACCGCCGTCACCACGACCTCCGCCACGGCGGACGACCCGCGGACCGCCCGGCAGGCGGAATTCACCGCGGCGGCCCACGAGTTCGGCGTACCGCTGCCCGTACTGGAAGCCGTGTCCTTCTACGAGACCCGGTGGGAGGCACACGCCGGGCAGTCCAACGCCGAGGCCGGATACGGCCCGATGAACCTGACGAACCTCACCGCCGGGGAACTCGACGCGGACGGCCTGACCACCCAGTCGCCGCGCTACGCCGACCTGTTGAAGGCCCCGGCCGAGCACACCGCCGCCGTCGCGGCCGGACTCCTCGGCACCGACACCGCCGCCGTGCAGAGCGACGAGACCCTGAACATCCGCGGCGGCGCCGCGCTCCTCGCCTCGTACGCCAAGGGCTACGGCCACGGCAGGCTGCCGCGTGACATCGACGGCTGGTACGCCGCCGCCGCCCGCTACAGCCAGTCGACCGAGAACAAGGTCGCGCAGACCTTCGCCGACGGCGTGTGGGACACGATGCGCGCCGGCGCGACCCGCACCACGCAGGACGGCCAGCACATCACCCTCGCGCCGACCGGGCACCTGCGCCCGAACCGCGACGACGTGCGCAAGCTGGGCCTGAAGGAGGTCACTCCGCCCAAGAGCTCTCGGAAGCCGGAGTGCCCCACGTCGCTGAACTGCGACTTCATACCCGGCGCGTACACCCTGCTCGACCCGTCGGACCTGGCGGACTACGGCAGCCACGACCTCGCCGACCGCCCCCACGGCAACCTCGACGTCCGTTACATCACGCTGCACAGCACCGACGAGACGTACGACGGCACGCTCGACCTCTTCCGCGACCCGACCTACGCGGCGGGCGCGCACTACGTCGTCCGCTCGCAGGACGGCCACGTCACGCAGATGATCCCCACCAAGGACATCGCGTGGGACAGCGCGAACCGCTCCTTCTACCAGCACTCGATCGGCATCGAGCAGGAGGGCTGGGCGACGCACGGCGCGAGCTGGTACAGCGAGAACCTGTACCGCTCCACCGCCCGGCTCGTGCGCTACCTCGCGGCGAAGTACGACATCCCGCTGGACCGCGCGCACATCCTCGGCCACGACAACATCCCCGGCGGCACCGAGAGCGGCGTCGCCACCCAGCACTGGGACCCCGGACCCGGCTGGGACTGGGAGCACTTCTTCGACCTGCTCGGCGCGCCGATCCGCGCGACCGCCAAGCCGGGCAGCGCCGTCGTCGCCATCAAGCCGGGCTACGCGCGCAACAAGCAGACCACCACGTACTGCGACGACGTGCAGGGCTACAAGCAGTTCCCCGGCCCGTACCGCGCCTTCGACTGCCCGGTGACGTCCACCGACGTGCCGTCGAGCTTCGTACCGCTCCACACCGCGCCCAGCACGAGCGCGCCGCTGGTCGCCGACCCGTATCTGCACCCGGACGGCAGCGCGGGCACCACCGCGATGAACGACTGGGGCGACAAGGCACCGGCCGGTGAGCAGTACGTCGTCGCCGAGCGCAGGCCCGGCTGGACCGCGATCTGGTGGGGCGGCACCGAGGCGTGGCTCCAGGACTCCGCGCAACACCCGGCCACCGTCCCGGTGAAGGCGTCCCGCATCGTCCCCAAGGCCGGGAAGACCTCGATCCCCGTCTACACCACGGCCTACCCCGAAGCCTCCGTCTACCCGCCGGACTTCGTGGCCTTCGAGGGCGGCGTCGCCCCCCGTGCCCAGCTCGCCCGCGCCAAATACACCATCCCGGCCGGCCAGTCCTACGTCTCCGCCGGCCCCGCCGAGTACACCGACTCCTACTTCGCCATCTACTACGACGGCTCCGCCCCGTACGACCAGCACGATTTCGTCGGCACGACCAAGGTGTACGAGATCGTCTACAACCACCGCGTCGCCTTCGTGAACGCGGCCGACGTCGACGTCATCGCGGCCCACTAGCTTGGCTTGCAGCCCGCCCTGTCCGAGCGCGCAGTTCCCCATCCGGGCAAGCCGGGTTCTTCCGGCGCGCGGAGAACTGCGCCACCCGCCCCCACCGGCCGGTGGCCCGGCCACCACCGAACTGCCCCACCGGGGCGGGCGGTGACCTGCGGAAGCGCTTCGGCTGAGCGCGCAGTTCCCCGTCCGGGCAAGCCGGGCTTTTCAGGGGCGCGGGGAACTGCGCGAGCAACCCACCACCGGCCGGTGGTCCGGGGACAACCGGACTGGCCCGGCGGGGCGGGTGGCACCCACCGGGGTCAGCCGGTGCGGTCGCCCTCCAGGGCGGCGTGTGTGACGCGCAGGGCGCGGCTGGATGTGTCGAAGGTGCGCTGGGCGACACAGACGAAGAAGCAGTCGACGACGACCAGTTGGCTGATGCGGCTGGCCATGGCGCCGGGACGGAACGTCGTCTCCCGGCCCGCCGAGACGAGAATGAAATCGGCGAGCCGGGCGGCGGTGGACAGCGGGTGGTTGGTGATCACCACGGTCGTCGCGCCCTCGGCGGCGGCGCGCCGCAACGGCGCGAGGACGTCACGGCTCTCCCCGGAGTGCGAGACGGCGAGGAAGACGTCCCCCGCCCCCAGGAGCACGGCGCTGGTGAGCGCCGACTGTGAGTCGCCGTGGGCGTGACAGGGCCGCCCGATACGCGCGAGCTTCTGCTGGAGGTCCTGGGCGACGAGACCGGACGCCCCGACCCCGGCTATGTGCAGTTGCCCGCCGCCGCAGACGGCCTTCACGGCGCCCGCGAGCTGCTCGGGATCGAGCTGCGTGGCGGTCTCCAGCACCGCCTGCGACTCGGTGTGCACGAGCTTGGCGATCACCTCGGCGGGCGAGTCGTCCTCGGTGATCCCGGAGGTCAGCGTGGAGCGCGGCGCCTGCCGGGCGGCGGACGCGGCCAGCGCCAGCCGCAGCTCGGGGTACCCGGCGAAGCCCAGCGCCCGCGCGGTGCGGACGATCGACGACTCACTGGTGCCCGCCAGGGCGCTCAGCTCGGAGATCGTGCTGCGCGCGACCTGCGCCGGATCCTCCACGATCAGCGAGGCGATCCTGGCGGCGGCCGGGGTGAGCGAGGGCAGCAGCCCCCGCACCGTGGCGGTGAGCGCGTCACCGGCGTCACTGGCCGCAGTGACGCTGGCTGCTCTGGTGGCCGGTCGTCCCGGGACTTTTTCGTGCACGGGGAAAGAATGCACCGTGAATCCTCCGCGTGGGACCTGCCGGGAGGATTCTCTTGTGCCGTCAGGGGATCGTCGCGGCACCCGGCCGCCCCCGGCGAATGTCACACGTCCGGGTGACAATGTCGGCGTGACCCTACCGCCGCCCGCCGCCCCGGAATCCGCCGGCTCCGGTGCCGCCGACCCGCTGGACGCCCGGCTGCCGTCGCCGCTCGTCGAGGTGGCGGACGAGCGCCTGGCCGCCCGCGGGGTGCGGCTCGCGCTCAAGCGGGACGACCTGATCCACCCCGACCTGCCGGGCAACAAATACCGCAAGCTGCGGCTGAATCTGGCCGCGGCGGCCGAGGCCGGGCACACCACGCTGCTCACCTTCGGCGGCGCCTACTCCAATCACCTGCGGGCGACGGCGGCGGCCGGTCGCCTGCTCGGTTTCCGCACCGTCGGCGTCGTGCGGGGCGACGAACTGGCCGACCGGCCGCTCAACCCCTCGCTGGCACGGGCCGCGGCCGACGGGATGCGGCTGGAATTCGTCGACCGGGCCACGTACCGCCGCAAGGCCGAGCCCGAGACGCTGGCCGCGCTCACCGACCGGTTCGGGCCCGCCTATGTGCTGCCCGAGGGCGGCAGCAACGCGCTGGCGGCCGTCGGCGCCGCCGAGCTGGGGCGCGAGCTGGACGGCGAGGCCGACGTGGTGGCGGTCGCCGTCGGCACCGGCGGCACCCTGGCCGGGCTCGCGGCCGGGCTCGGCCGGGCGGAGGCGATCGGCTTCCCCGTCCTGCGCGGCGGCGGCTTCCTGGCCGCCGAGGTGCTGCGGCTCCAGGAGGAGGCGTTCGGCGGCCGACGCGGCCGGTGGCGCCTCGACGACCGCTTCCACCACGGCGGCTACGCCCGTACCACCCCCGAACTCGACGCCTTCGCCGCCGACTTCGCCGCCCGGCACGGACTGCGCCCCGAGCCGGTCTACGTGGCGAAGATGCTGCACGGCGTCCACTCCCTGGCCGAGGAGGGCGTCTTCCCGCCGGGCACCCGGGTGGCCGCGGTGATCACGGGCACCGACCCCGGAGGGACCGGATGATCATCGAGAGGGCGTACGCGCACATCCCCGCCGCCGAGGGCGACGACGAGTTCCGCGGGGACCGCTGGCCGTGGTCGGTCCCGGCCGTCGCCGGGCTGCTGCGCGACGGGCTGCGCTTCACCGCGCCCGTCACCTTCCTGGTCGGTGAGAACGGCTCGGGCAAGTCCACGCTGGTCGAGGCCATCGCCGAGGGCTTCGGCCTGGACCCGCACGGCGGCCGGGCGGGCTACCGCTACGTCTCGGACCGCCCCCGCTCCCCGCTCGGCGAGCGCATCCGCTTCGACACCACGGCGGCGGGCGGCCGGATGCTCGGCGGGCCGCGTACCGGCCGCCGCGGCTTCTTCCTGCGCGCCGAGACCGCGATGGACGCGCTCGGCCGCGAATTCCTGCCGGTGGAGTCCATGAGCCACGGCGAGGGCTTCCTGCTCGCCTTCCGGGAGCGCTTCAGCCACCCGGTGGGCCTGTACGTGCTGGACGAGCCGGAGTCCGCGCTGTCGTTCACGGCCTGTCTGCACCTGGTGGGCCTCATGCACGAGCTGGGCCGCTCCGGCGCGCAGATCATCTGCGCCACCCACTCCCCGCTGCTCACCGCGACCCCCGACGCGGCCATCCTGGAGGTGGGCGAGCGCGGTGTGCGCGAGACGGCCTGGGAGGACCTGGCGATCGTCGACCACTGGCGTCGCTATCTGGCCGACCCCCGCGCTTACCTGCGTCACATCATCGAGCCGTAACCTGGTGGCATGATCCGCACCGCGACCCCGGACGACGTCCCCGTGATCCACGCGCTGATCCGCGAACTCGCCGAGTACGAGCGGGCGCTGGAGGAGGCGCGGGCCACGCAGGAGCAGTTGCACGCGGCCCTGTTCGGCCCCGACGCGGTGGCGCACGCGCTGATCGCCGAGGAGCCCGCGAAGCCCGCGGCGGACGGTGCGGACGACGGCTCGAGCGAGGGCGAGGGCGCGGGCTCGGACTCGGGCGCGGGCGCGGGCACCGTGGTCGGTTTCGCGCTGTGGTTCCGGAACTTCTCCACCTGGACCGGCACCCCCGGCCTCTACCTGGAGGATCTGTACGTACGCCCGCAGGCGCGCGGCGGCGGGCACGGCAAGGCGCTGCTGGCCGCGCTCGCGGCGGTCTGCGTGGAGCGCGGCTACGAGCGCTTCGAGTGGGCGGTCCTCGACTGGAACGAGAAGGCGCTGGGCGTCTACCGCTCCATCGGCGCCCACCCGCAGGACGAGTGGACCGTACAGCGGCTTTCCGGCCCCGCGCTGGCCGAACTGGCCGCGCTGGCGCACGCTCGGTGAACCGGGCGGATTCTCATGCGAATTGAGTCGGCAGACCACTACCCACGGTCCGTGCTCGTGCGCTTACCATGGGTGACAGAGATACGGATACCGTACCGTTCCCCTACCGTGCGCCGTCCGGGCGACAGCGGGGTACGGATCGCGATAGCGTCGCTGCGAACCAGAGCAATCACTGTGTGCCACCGTGGAGGTGAGGGTGTCCCAGATCGCAGGCGAGCCCGGGTCGAAGGACTTCGTCGAGGTCCGGCTGCCCGCGGCGGGAGCCTATCTGTCAGTGCTGCGCACGGCCACGGCCGGACTCGCGGCACGGCTGGACTTCACCCTCGACGAGATCGAGGATCTGCGGATCGCCGTGGACGAGGCGTGCGCGATCCTGTTGCAGCAAGCCGTCCCCGGGTCCGTCCTGAGCTGTGTCTTCCGGCTCGTCGGGGACTCGTTGTGGGTGACCGTCTCCGCGCCCACCACCGACGGCAGGGCGCCGGAGCGGGACACCTTCGCGTGGACGGTGCTGTCGGCACTGGCCGGCGAGGTGGACTCCACCGTCGCCGAGGACAAGACCGTCAGCATCAGCCTCCACAAGAAGCGCGGCGCCGGTCCAGGGCTGTCGTGACTCTCGCGTGCGGGAAGACGGGGAATCGCCATGAGCGCTGAGCTATCCCGGGGTGAAGACCCCGGCACGCCCGCGGGCCACGACGACGCGCACGACGCGCGTCAGTCGCCCGCGGTGCACGGCCGCGCCTCCGTACCGGCCCAACCCGATCCCGCGGGGCCGGCCGGGCGGCGGCACACGGCCAGGCAGCACCCCGAACCCGGCGGGGAGACCCGCACGGACGACCGTATGGACGGAATGGACGCGGCGCAGCAGGCGGAGCAGGCGGACCCCATGGAGCAGCAGGACCAGCGCGAGCAGCCGGAGCGGCCCGGACAGCCCGAGCCGCCCGAGCGACGGGACGCGCCGCCGGAGCAGCAGGCGGAGCCGGCCGGGCCCCCCTCCGCGCGCCAGGAGGCGGAGCCCCGGTCCGACGGGGAAGCCGACCAGGAGCCCGACCGGGAATCCGACCGCGAGGAGCAGCGGGAGGCGCACGACCCGCACGACCGGGCGGGCGCCCGCGCCCTCTTCGTCGAGCTGAGCAAGCTGCCCGAGGGCTCCAACGAGCGCGCGGAGCTGCGCAATCAGCTCGTACGGATGCATCTGCCGCTCGTCGAGCACCTGGCCCGGCGGTTCCGCAACCGCGGTGAGCCGCTGGACGACCTGACGCAGGTGGCCACGATCGGGCTGATCAAGTCCGTCGACCGGTTCGACGTGGACCGCGGCGTGGAGTTCTCGACGTACGCGACCCCCACCGTGGTCGGCGAGATCAAACGTCACTTCAGGGACAAGGGCTGGGCGGTACGGGTGCCGCGCCGCCTCCAGGAGCTGCGGCTGGCGCTGACCACCGCGACCGGTGAGCTGTCCCAGCGGCACGGGCGGGCGCCGACGGTGCACGAGCTGGCCGAGCACCTGAAGATCTCCGAGGAGGAGGTGCTGGAGGGCCTGGAGTCCGCCAACGCCTACAGCACGCTCTCGCTGGACGTCCCGGACACCGACGACGAGTCGCCGGCCGTCGCCGACACCCTCGGCTCCGAGGACGAGGCGCTGGAGGGCGTGGAGTACCGCGAGTCCCTCAAGCCGCTGCTGGAACAGCTCCCGCCGCGTGAGAAGACGATTCTGCTGCTGCGCTTCTTCGGCAACATGACCCAGTCGCAGATCGCCCAGGAGGTCGGCATCTCGCAGATGCACGTCTCGCGTCTGCTGGCCCGCACGCTGGCCCAGCTCCGGGACAAGCTGCTGATCGAGGAGTAGCCCTCGCCGGGCGGGCGGCCGGCCATCAGGCCCGCCCGGGGCGACCGGGACCCGCACGCCCGCGAGAGGCCGGCCGCGGACCGCCGGGGCGCGCGGTCCGTCAGGACGCGCGGTCCGTCAGGACGACGTCTCCGGCTGTCAGGACGACGTCCAGGCTGTCAGGACGACGTCCGGCTCATTCCCAGGGCGTCCGTGGTGGCCGGGTGGGCCAGGAGGACGAGGCAGGTCAGGGCGAGGGCGCCCAGGACCGCGCCGCCCGCGACGAAGCCGCCGCCGTCGCTGTGCAGCAGCGTCCAGGCGATCGGCAGCGACAGGAGCTGGATGATCAGCGCGGGCCCGCGGCTCCACCGGCGGGCCTTGCGCAGCCCGTACGCGGCGCCGAGCGGAAAGCCCGCGAGGACGAGGACGAGCAGCCCGGCGAGCACGGCCTTGCCCGAGCCGCCGAAGAACATCGTGACGCCCCAGGCGACCACGGCCAGGCCCTCCACGGCGGCGACGGCGGCAGCGGCGGTCAGCCGCAGCGGCGGCGGTCCCGCGTCCGCGTCGGCGGCGGCCTTCGCGGCGGCGGCTGCCTCCCGCTCGCGCTCGGTGGGCTGTTCGCGCATCGGCGGCACGAACTTCTGCATCTTCTCCGCCACCCGCTGAGGCGGCTTCCGCGTCTTCTTCGAGGGCTGGCTCACACCGGCCAGCGTAGCCCGCTGTACCAGACGGTAGGTACGCTGTCGACCATGCGCGCTCTCCTCGTGGTCAACCCTGCCGCCACCACCACCAGCGCGCGGGTGCGTGATGTGATCAGTACCGCACTGGCGAGCGACCTCAAGCTGGACGTCGCGACGACCGAGTACCGCGGGCACGCGCGGGACCTCGCGCGGCGGGCCGCGGAAGGCGGCGAGGTGGGCCTGGTGGTCGCCCTCGGCGGCGACGGCACGGTCAACGAGGTGGTGAACGGGCTGCTGCACCACGGCCCCGACCCGGAGGCGCTGCCGCAGCTCGCGGTGGTGCCCGGCGGGTCCACCAATGTCTTCGCGCGGGCGCTCGGTCTGCCCAACGACGCGGTGGAGGCGACCGGCGCGCTGCTGGACGCGATGCGCGAGGGGTCCTCGCGGACGGTGGGGCTCGGTCTGGTGAGCGGGACGCCGGGCACCGAGGACGAAGGGGTGCCGCCGCGCTGGTTCACCTTCTGCGCGGGTCTGGGGTTCGACGCCGGGGTGGTCGGACGGGTCGAACAGCAGCGGGAGTTGGGCAAGCGCTCCACGCACGCGCTGTATTTGCGCCAGGTCGCACGTCAGTTTCTGGCCGATCCGCACCGCAGGCACGGCACGATCTCGTTGCAACGCCCGGACGGCGAACCGGTGTCGGGGCTCGCGATGGCGATAATCTGCAACACCTCGCCGTGGACCTATCTCGGGAACAGACCGGTGTACGCCTCCCCCGGCGCGTCCTTCGACACCGCCCTCGATCTGCTGGGCGTGACAAAGATGTCCATGGCCTCTGCCACGCGTTACTCGGCGCAATTGCTCCGTTCCACTCCGGAGCGGGGACCGCGCGGGAAGAACGCGCTGGCGCTCCACGACCTGACCGACTTCACCTTGCAATCGCAGGCGGCACTGCCCTTCCAGGTGGACGGTGACCACCTGGGGCTGCGAACGAGCGCGACCTTCACAGGCGTACGCCGTGCACTGCGTGTGATTGTGTAAGTCGAAGAGCCTAAAGTCCTTTTACTCGAACGTTTAGACTGCCCTGCACCCCATGGAAGTACGGCTGTGACCGAGGCGACACCGAGGAATCCAAAAAAACTTCTCTGAAGGGGTTGTATCTCCAGCCGAGGTTTGCGAGTCTCTAGGTGGCGCTCGGGACGGTCTGACAACGACCCCCTTGAGAGCCCGAATCTTCTACCTCACTCAGCGGGACCAGCACCAGTGAAGACTGGGCGGCGTCCCGTTGCCTGCGTAGGGATTCGTGAAAGCGTTCACATTCACAAGCAACGTGCTTGTCACACAAGGAGTTGGAGCAGCCATGGACTGGCGTCACCGCGCCGTTTGCCGCGAGGAAGATCCCGAGCTCTTCTTCCCCATCGGCAACACCGGTCCTGCGCTGCTGCAGATCGAGGAAGCCAAGGCCGTCTGCCGCCGCTGCCCCGTCATGGAGCAGTGCCTGCAGTGGGCGCTGGAGAGTGGCCAGGACGCCGGTGTCTGGGGTGGCCTCAGCGAGGACGAGCGCCGCGCGATGAAGCGCCGCGCCGCTCGCAACCGGGCCCGCAACGCCAGCGCCTGACGCGCACTTACCGCTTCCCCCCGAGCCGCAGCGCGCAGCACCCACCAACACGCGCAGCACACAGCATCATGAAGGACCCCGACCTTCCAGGTCGGGGTCCTTTGCTGTCCCCTCGCGGAGGAAGGGCGAACTCTCAGCTCTCCAGGGGCAGTTCGAGGACGACGCGGGTGCCGCGCGGCTCGGCGGGGACCATGTCGAAGGTGCCGCCCAGTTCGCCGACCACGAGGGTGCGGACGATCTGGAGGCCGAGGTTGCCCGCTTCCTGGGCGTCGAAGCCGTCGGGCAGGCCCCGGCCGTCGTCCTGCACCGAGATGGTGATCCGCTCCCGCCCGCGGGTGGCGGTGACGTCCACCGTGCCCGACTCCCCCGGCCCGAAGCCGTGTTCGAGCGCGTTCTGGAGCAGTTCGGTCAGGACCATGGACAGCGGAGTGGCGATCTCGGCGGTCAGGATGCCGAACCGGCCGGTGCGGCGCGGGGTGACCCGGCCGGGTGAGATCTCCGCGACCATCGACAGCACGCGGTCGGCGATCTCGTCGAACTCGACCCGCTCGTCCAGGGTCTGGGAGAGCGTCTCGTGCACGATGGCGATCGACCCGACCCGGCGGACCGCCTCCTCCAGCGCCTCACGGGCGTTGTCGGAGTCCATCCGGCGGGCCTGGAGGCGCAGCAGCGCGGCGACCGTCTGGAGGTTGTTCTTCACCCGGTGGTGGATCTCCCGGATGGTGGCGTCCTTGGTCATCAACTCGCGCTCGCGGCGGCGCAGTTCCGTCACGTCCCGCAGCAGCACCAGCGAACCGGTGTGGACGCCCTTGGGCTTGAGCGGGATCGCGCGCAGCTGGATGACGCCGTCGCCGCCCTCGACCTCGAATTCGCGCGGCGCCCAGCCGCTGGCCAGCTTCACCAGCGCCTCGTCCACCGGGCCGCGGGCCGGGGCCAGTTCCGCGGTGGCCTTGCCCAGGTGGTGGCCGACCAGGTCGGCCGCCAGGCCCAGCCGGTGGTACGCCGACAGGGCGTTGGGGCTGGCGTACTGCACGAGCCCGTCCGCGTCCAGCCTGATCAGGCCGTCACCGGCGCGCGGTGAGGCGTCCATGTCGACCTGCTCGGCCGGGAACGGGAAGGCGCCCTGGGCGATCATCTGGGCCAGGTCGCTGGCGCTCTGCAAGTAGGTGAGTTCGAGGCGGCTGGGGGTGCGTACGGTCAGCAGGTTGGTGTTGCGCGCGATCACCCCGAGGACCCGGCCGTCGCGGCGCACCGGGATCGACTCGACCCGTACCGGCACCTCCTCGCGCCACTCCGGGTCGCCCTCGCGGACGATACGGCCCTCGTCGAGCGCCATGTCCAGCAGCGGACGCCGCCCGCGCGGCACCAGGTGGCCGACCATGTCGTCCTGGTACGAGGTCGGCCCGGTGTTCGGCCGCATCTGCGCGACGGACACATACCGGGTGCCGTCGCGGGTGGGGACCCACAGCACGAGGTCGGCGAAGGACAGGTCGGAGAGCAGCTGCCACTCCGAGACGAGCAGATGAAGCCATTCGAGGTCGGAGTCGTCGAGGGCCGTGTGCTCGCGTACGAGGTCGTTCATGGAGGGCACGCCTGTGAGCGTACCGGCCGGGGAGGGGGGTGCGGGACGAGCCGTTTTCGGAGATGATTTCGCTGGAGGGTGCATCGACCCGCCGGGGGCCTGGCGAGGAAGCGTCGCCGGGAACCGTAGACAAGGCCGAATGGTCTAGTCCACAATGAAGCGTGACACCACGCGTGGCGCGTACCGCGCGTCGAACGTGACACCTCGTGTGTCGCGTACACGCGTGGCATCAGACCTCCGTCCTCCCCGCACAGGAGGACGGACCGAGGCAAGGCGTTCTCTGCCCTGACTACGCCCTGACCTCAAGGTCGGCCCATCGCGCCGGGGGGAACCGCACACCCCGCCGGCCAGGCGCCGACGGCTGCTCCGGGCTGCGGTGCCGGCGGGGTTGAGGGTCCCCGCTGCGCACCGCGGCCCGTGGGTTTTTTCGGGGGGCTCTTTTGTGGGCGGGCTCTTTTGTGGGGGCGCCGTGGGGTGGGAGCCGTCTTTTGTGGGGGCGCCGTAATTCCCTTTTTATTGCCGCCTTCTCGCCTCCGGGCGCTTAAGCCCGGTGTCGACAGTCGATCGTGCTCGTTCGCTCGTTCCTCGCTCTCTGTGCGCGTTCTCCCTTTCAACACCGGCGCGCCCTTCGGCTCGCTGGCTACCGGCGCACCCACCTCGCGCACACGTGGCCCAGGGGCTCAGCGCCACGCGCAGCCGCACCCGAGCGGTGGCGGGCAGAGGTGCCCCGGCGCAGCGCCGACGGGGCCCTGCTCTGCTAGATTGGTCTATACCACACAAGTCCCCTCCAGAACGGCAGGCCCAGCGTGGAAGTTGTCATCGTCCCGGACGCCGCGGCAGGCGGCGAGCTGATCGCGGAGGCCATGGCCGCGCTGCTGCGCCGCAAGCCGGACGCTCTGCTCGGCGTGGCCACCGGATCCACCCCGCTGCCCATCTACGAGGCGCTGGCGGCGAAGGTCCGCTCGGGCGCCGTCGACGCGGCCCGTGCCCGCGTCTGCCAGCTCGACGAGTACGTCGGCCTGCCCACCGGCCACCCGGAGTCGTACCGCTCGGTCGTGCTGCGGGAGGTCGTGGAGCCGCTGGGGCTGTCGGAGAAGTCCTTCATGGGGCCCGACGGGGCCGCCGACGACGTGCAGGCCGCCTGCGAGGCGTACGACGCGGCGCTGGCCGCGGCCGGCGGCGTCGACCTCCAGCTCCTGGGGATCGGCACCGACGGGCACATCGGCTTCAACGAGCCCTGTTCGTCGCTCGCCTCCAGGACCCGGATCAAGACGCTCACCGAGCAGACCAGGGTCGACAACGCCCGCTTCTTCGACGGCGACATCGAGCAGGTGCCGCACCACGTGATCACGCAGGGCATCGGCACCATCCTGGAGGCCCGGCACCTGGTGCTGCTCGCCACCGGCGAGGGCAAGGCGGAGGCCGTCGCGCAGACCGTCGAGGGGCCCGTCGCCGCCGTCGTTCCCGCCTCGGCGCTCCAGCTCCACCCGCACGCCACCGTGGTCGTGGACGAGGCCGCCGCCTCCAAGCTGAAGCTGGCCCCGTACTTCCGCGCCACCTTCGCGGCCAAGCCCGCCTGGCAGGGCGTCTAGGGCCTGCCCGGCGGAACGCGAAAGAGCGCCGGACGGACTGATCGCAGTCCGTCCGGCGCTCTGTCGTGTCAGACGGAGCCCGCGTCAGACGGAGCCCACGATGGCCTCGGCGGCGGCCGTGCCGCAGACGCGCGCCGCGCCGTGGGTGGCGATGTGGAGAGCGCCGGTGGCGGGCGCCTGGGGCACGCCCATCTCCACGACGACCGTGCTTGGGCGGCGGGAGACGACCGCCGCGAGCGCCTCGGACATCCAGCGGTGCCGGTGGGCGTCGCGGACGACGACGACGATCGTACGGTCGCCGGCCTCGTCGAGGAGTCCGGCGGCGAACGCCTCGGCGCCCAGCTCCTCCACCTCGCGGCCGGGGTAGGTGCCCGTGACCGTGCCCGGCAGGAGCCTGGCGAGGTCGGCGGCGATGCCCCAGGGGGTCACGTCGCCGACCGCGATGTTGGCGACCGGCGTGAGGGCGGCGACGTAGGGCGCCTCGGTGAGCGGGGTGAACTCGGCGCGGCGGGTGATCCGCAGGGCGCGGCGGGCCGCCTCCAGGCCGATGTCGGACTCCCCTGCCGGGGCGGCGGACGCGGTCCCCTCCGCTGCGGCCGCCCGCTCGGCGGCCCACACCTGGAGGTCGCGCACCCGGGCGGCGGCGTCGGCCAGCCGCTCGGCGGGGAGGTCGCCCTCGCGCACCGCGCGCACGATGGCGTCGCGGAGGCCGAGCACGGTCTGCTCGTCGGACAGGCCGCCGCCGACGCAGATCGCGTCGGCCCCGGCGGCCAGCGCCATGACGGTGCCGCGTTCGATGCCGTACGCGGCGGAGATGGCCTGCATCTCGATGCCGTCGGTGACGATGAGGCCGTCGTAGCCGAGGCCGCCCTGCTCGCGCGGGGCGCGCAGCAGGCCGGTGAGGACGGCGGAGCTGAGCGTGCCCGGCAGGTCGGGGTCGAGGGCCGGGACGAGGATGTGAGCGCTCATCACGGCCTTGGTGCCGGCGGCGACGGCCGCCTTGAACGGCACGAGTTCGCGGTCGCGCAGGGTGTCGAGGTCGACGTCGATGCGCGGCATCGCGTGGTGCGAGTCGACGCCGGTGTCGCCGTGGCCGGGGAAGTGCTTGACGCTGGTCGCGACCCCCGCCGACTGCATTCCCTCCACGTAGGCGGCGGTGTTGCGCGCGACCAGTTCGGGCTCGGCGCCGAAGGAGCGGACGCCGATGACCGGGTTGCCGGGGTCGGAGTTGACGTCGGCGGACGGCGCCCAGTTGAGGTTGACGCCGCACGCGGCGAGCCTGCGGCCGAGTTCGGCGGCGACGGCCCGGGTGAGCTTGACGTCGTCGACGGCGCCGAGCGCGAGGTTGCCGGGGAAGGAGGAGCCGCCGCGCGCTTCGAGGCGGGTGACGTCGCCGCCCTCCTCGTCGGCGGCCACGAGCACGTCGGGCCGTACCGCGCGCAACTGGGCGGTGAGCCGGGCGACTTGCTCGGGCGACTCGATGTTGCGGGAGAACAGCGCGACCGCGCCGAGCCCTTCGGCGAGCAGCCGCAGCACCCAGTCGGGGGCCTCGGTGCCGCGGAAGCCGGGCTGGAGGACGGTGAGGGCGTCGCGGGCCAGGACGTCCGCGGGCGTGTCGACGGTAATGACGGTCATCCCTTCACCGCGCCTGCGGTCAGGCCGGAGGCCACCTTGCGCTGGACGAACAGGAAGAAGATCACGACGGGCAGGGCGATCAGGATCGAGCCCGCCATGAGGGCCCCGTAGTCCGTACCGCGCTGTCCGGTGAACTTCAGCAGCCAGATGCTCAACGTGTACTTGTCATTGTCCTGGAGAAGTACGTAGGCGAACAGGTACTCGTTCCAGGCGGTCATCAGCGCGTAGATCGACGCGGCGACCAGGCCGGGCGCGAGCAGCGGGAGGACGACGCGGCGGAACGCCTCCATCTGGCTGCACCCGTCGACCATCGCCGACTCCTCGAGTTCCTTGGGGATGTTGACGATGAAGCCGCGCAGCATCCATACGGCGAAGGGCAGGGTGCTCGCCGCGTAGACGACGATGACGCCCCAGTACTGGTTGAGGCCGCCCATCTTGTTGAGCTGGATGTAGATCGGGATCAGCATCGAGGTGGCCGGGATGAGCTGGATCACCAGCAGCGCGATGACCAGGCCGCGGCGGCCCCAGAACTTGAACCGGCCGATGGCGTACGCCGCGAGCAGGCCGATGCCGATGGCGATCACGACGCTGCACGCCGAGATGATCACGCTGCTCTTGACGTTGTCCCAGAAGTTGGGCATGTCCATCGCGCGCTTGAACTGGTTGAACGTGACGGAGCTGGGATAGAGCTTCTGGTGGTAGCTGAGGATCTCCTGGCTCGGGCGGAGCGCGGTGATGACCATCCAGTACACCGGGAAGCCCATGATCACGGTGACGATCAGGCCGAGCACGTTCCAGCCGTTGCGCTTCTTCTTCGGAGTGCGGTAGACGACTCCGGCCGTGGGGCCCTGGGTCGCGGGGCCGCTCTTGACAGCGGTGCTCACTCGACCTCTCCGATCTTCAGAAGCTGGCGCAGGTAGTAAACGGCGACACCCGACAGCAGCAGGACGGAGACCACGGAGATGGCCGCGCCCCGGCTGAAGGAGTTGGAGATGAACGCCTGGGTGTACGCGTACAGGCCGAGCGTCTGGTAGTCCTGCTCGGGCTGGCCGCCGCGCATCAGCAGGATCTGGCCGAGCACGCCGAAGTCCCAGATCACCGACAGGGTGCTGGTCATCACGAAGACCGGCTTGATGATCGGGAAGGTGACGTAGCGGAAGATGCCGAAGCCCTTGGCGCCGTCGATCCGCGCGGCCTCCTCCAGTTCCTTGGGGACCTGGGTGAGCGCCGCGTGCAGGCTGATGGCGATGAAGGGGATGGCGCCCCAGACGACCAGGACGGCGATGATCGCCATGCCGGTGGTCGGGTTGAGGAACCAGTTGTGCCGGGTGTAGTCGACGCCGGGCAGCCGGGTGAGGAGCTGGTTCACCAGGCCGTAGTCGGAGTCGAACATGAACTTGAAGACCGAGGTGGCGACCAGCAGCGGCATCGCCCACACGGCGATCATCACGCTGCTCATGGTGACCCGGACCCAGTTGGAGACCCGCTGCATCAGCAGCGCGATCAGCAGGCCGAGCGACATGGTGGCGACGACGCAGACGACGACGAAGACCACGGTGCGCAGCACCACGGCCCAGAACTCGCTGTCGCCGAGGATCGAGCTGTACTGGTCGAAGCCGACCCAGGGCGCCGCGACGCCGTTCCAGAGGTTGTTGCGGCGCTCGTCCTGGAAGGACAGCACGATGGTGTCGACGAGCGGGTAGCCCAGCACGCCGATCATGATCAGCAGCGCCGGAGCGATCAGCAGATACGGCAGCGATCTGCTCTGCCGGTTGCGCCCGGCGGCGCGGCCCGCTGTCGTGGCGACCGGACCGGTCGAGCGCGGCGGCGGGATCTGCGGGCGGCCCCCCGTCACCGGCTCGGTGGCATGCGTGTCGGCGGCACTCATCCGCTCTGACCTTTCTTCGGTGTCCATGCCGGGATACCGGGGCGGGCGGCCCGCGACCGCGGACCGCCCTCCCCTGGTGACGACCGCCGTGTCAGGAGGCGGTGTTGATCAGCGAGTTGATCTTGTCGTCGGCGGCCTTGGTGGCGTCGGCGACGGACTTGCCCTTGAGGATGTCGAGCAGCATCGACTTGAGGATGCCCTGCTTCTCGATCGCGGCCCAGCCCGGTGCGATCGGCGTGAACCAGGCGTCCGGCACGGCGTTGGCCGCGGCGGCGGTGGCCGGGTCGGCCTTCATCGGCTCGAGCTGCTTGGTGTTGTTCGGCAGCGTCGCCTTGGTGACCAGCGCGGCTTCGTTCTTCTCGTCGGTGAAGTCCGCGATCCACTCCTTGGCGAGGTCCTTCACCTTGGACTTGTTGACCACGGCGAGGTCGGAGCCGCCGATGAAGGAGGGCAGCGCCTTGCCGTTCGGGCCGGGCATCGTGGCCGTCTTGATGACGTCCTTGAGCTTGGCGTTGCCGTTCGGCGGCGTGATGACCGAGCCGGACTCCCAGCCGTTGCCGTAGATGACGCCGGCCTTCTCGTGGGCCATGACGTTGGCGTGGTCCGCCTCGTCCTTGGTCTGGTCGCCGTGGTTGTACTTCTTCACCAGGTCGATGAAGTGCTGGATGCCCTGCTGCGCCTGCGGGCTCTCCAGGTCGGCGGTCCACTTGCTGCCGTCGGTCTTGGCGATCTGGCCGCCGTACGCCTTCACGTACGACATGGCCGCGTACCAGTACTGGCCGGGGAGGTAGAGCGGCGAGTACGTCTTGTCGCCGCCCTTCTTCGCCTCGATCTTGTCCAGGGCGGCGGTCAGCTCGTCCTCGGTGGCGGGGAAGGCGTCGGAGCCCGTACCGGCCTTGAAGTCGGCGGTGTTGTAGATCGCGACGCGGGCACCGGCGTAGTAGGGCGCGCAGTAGAGCTTGCCCTGGTAGGTGCAGGTGTCCTCGAGGCCCTTGATCCAGGTGTCCGAGTTCTGGAAGGTCTTCTTGTCCAGCTCGGCGAGAGCGCCGTTGAGGATGTACGTCTGGGTCTCGGTGTTGCCCAGCTCGACCACGTCGGGGGCGCTGGAACCGGAGAGCGCGGCGTCCAGCTTCTGGACCTTGTCGCTCCACTGCTGGTACTGGATCTTGACGTTGACCTTCGGGTACTTCGCCTTGAACTGGGCGGTGGTGTTCTGTACCAGCTCGGGCCAGGCGGTCTGCGCCTCGGCCATCAGCCAGACGGTCACCGTGCCGGTCTGGTCGGCCGGCTTCTCAGCGGCCTTGTCGTCCTTCTTGTCCGACCCACAGGCCGCAATACCAGCAATCATGGTCGCGACGCCGATCGCCGCGATGAGCTTGCGCTTCACGCCACCCTCCTCAGGATGCCCGAAACTCCCCCCACCACCCGAAATGTCGGCTACCGCGAGACACGTGTGCAGCCGCGTCCTGCTCGTGGGTCTGGGATTTGGTCGTTAATGGTTTAGACCAGTACCCGGAGCTTGGCCTAGACCTTTGGGGGTGTCAAGGGTGTATAAGAACCCATGTCGGCTCTGTTATCGGACCGACACCTGAGCGGGAAGCGACCACTACCGCCTCCCCGCTCCAGGTCAGGCCGTGCCACGATGTGAGCCGCATATAACGGAGGAGCCGGTGACGGCAGCACGACAGCAGTCGGGAGTAGACGTCATGGACAGCGACGCGGGCAGTGGCGCGGAGAGTACGGCGGGGACCGCGAGCACCGCGGGCCGTACCGCACGCGTGCCCAAGTACTACCGGCTCAAGCGGCATCTTCTGGACATCACCCAGACCATGCCCCCCGGCACGCCCGTACCGCCGGAGCGCACGCTGGCCACCGAGTTCGACACCTCGCGCACCACGGTCCGCCAGGCGCTCCAGGAACTCGTGGTCGAGGGCCGGCTCGAACGCATCCAGGGCAAAGGCACCTTCGTCGCCAAGCCGAAGGTCTCCCAGGCGCTCCAACTGACCTCGTACACCGAGGACATGCGCGCCCAGGGTCTCGAACCCACGTCCCAGCTCCTGGACATCGGCTACATCACCGCCGACGACCGGCTCGCCGGGCTGCTCGACATGAAGGCCGGCGGCCGGGTGTTGCGGATCGAGCGGCTGCGGCTGGCCAACAGCGAGCCGATGGCGATCGAGACGACGCACCTGTCGGCCAAGCGCTTCCCCGCGCTGCGCCGCAGCCTCGCCAAGTACACGTCCCTTTACACGGCGTTGGCCGAGGTCTACGACGTGCGGCTGGCCGAGGCGGAGGAGACCATCGAGACCTCGCTGGCCACCCCGCGCGAGGCCGGGCTGCTCGGCACCGACGTCGGCCTGCCGATGCTGATGCTCTCCCGGCACTCGATCGACACCGTCGGCGAACCGGTCGAGTGGGTGCGCTCGGTCTACCGCGGCGACCGCTACAAGTTCGTGGCACGACTGAGCCGCCCCACCGACTGAGACCGCCGGTTTGACTTCTCACGAGTGAGATCGCCGCACACATGGTGACGTGCGCTACTCCCCTCCCCTAGATTCCCGCGAGTCACACTCGTAGCTCTAGGGGACGGGAGCCGCACGTATGCCCGACGACCTATCACTTGAGGAACACCCCGCACCGCCGCGGCGGCCGGTGGTCACCGCGTCGCGCGTGATCGCCGGGATATGCCTGGTCGCGCCCTTCGTGGCGCTGCTCTGGGTCGGCTCGTACTCGCGGCTCACCCCGAGGTTCATCGGCATCCCGTTCTTCTACTGGTACCAGATGGCGTGGGTGCCGGCGGCGGCGCTGCTGACGTACACCGCGTACGTCCTGGTGCGCCGCGAGGAGCGGGCGCGCAAGGGGGGTGCGGGCAAGTGACGAACGACGTGAACGGCGTGGCGCTCGGCGTCTGCGTCTTCTTCTTCCTCCTGGTCACGGTGATGGGCTTCCTCGCCGCCCGCTGGCGACGCGCGGAGAACGCCCTGCACCTGGACGAATGGGGCCTGGGCGGCCGGAGTTTCGGCACCTGGGTGACCTGGTTCCTGCTCGGCGGCGACCTCTACACCGCGTACACCTTCGTCGCCGTGCCCGCCGCGATCTACTCCGCGGGCGCCGCCGGGTTCTTCGCGGTCCCGTACACGATCATCACCTACCCGCTGGTGTTCCTCTTCCTGCCGCGGCTGTGGTCGGTCTCGCACAAGCACGGGTACGTGACCTCGTCGGACTTCATCCGCGGCCGGTTCGGGTCGAAGAGCCTGTCGGTCGCGATGGCGCTCACCGGGATCGTCGCGACCATGCCGTACATCGCGCTCCAACTCGTCGGCATCCAGGCCGTGCTGGACGTGATGGGCGTGGGCGGCGGCGACTCCACCAACTGGTTCGTCAAGGACCTGCCGCTGCTGATCGCCTTCGGTGTGCTGGCCGCGTACACGTACTCCTCGGGGCTGCGCGCGCCCGCGCTGATCGCCTTCGTCAAGGACGCGCTGATCTACATCGTCATCGTGGTCGCGATCATCTACATCCCGTACAAACTGGGCGGGTTCGGCGACATCTTCGACAAGGCGGACGCGGCCTACAAGGTGACCAATCCCGCCACCGGCAAGCCGCGCGGCTCACTGGTGTCGGCGCCGCAGGCCCAATGGGCGTACGCCACGCTCGCGATGGGCTCGGCGATGGCGCTCTTCCTGTACCCGCACTCGGTGACGGCCGTGCTCTCCGGAAAGAGCCGCAACACCATCCGCCGCAACACCACGATCCTGCCGCTGTATTCGCTGATGCTCGGCCTGCTGGCGATGCTCGGCTTCATGGCGCTGGCGGCGGGCGTCGGAAAGGGCGTCAAGGGGTACAACGCCCAACTGGCCATCCCCCAGCTCTTCGAGGACATGTTCCCCTCCTGGTTCGCCGGGGTGGCCTTCGCCGCCATCGCCATCGGCGCGCTGGTCCCGGCGGCGATCATGTCGATCGCGGCGGCCAACCTGTTCACCCGCAACATCTACAAGGACCTGTTCAAACCGGACGCCACCCCCGCGCAGGAGACCAAGGTCTCCAAGGCCGCGTCCCTGGTGGTCAAGGTCGGCGCGCTCGTCTTCGTGCTGTCGATGGACAAGACGGTCGCGATCAACTTCCAGCTCCTGGGCGGCATCTGGATCCTCCAGACCGTCCCGGCCATCGTCGGCGGCCTGTTCACCCGCTGGTTCCACCGCTGGGCGCTGCTGGCCGGCTGGGCGGCGGGCATGGCGTACGGCACGTGGAAGGCGTACGAGCAGACCAGCGCCAGCCAGTCGCACTTCGGCGGCAACTCCGCGAAGATCCCCGGCATCGGCGAGCTCGGCTACATCGGCCTCACCGCCTTCGTCCTGAACGCGGCGGTCGCGGTCGTCCTCACCCTGGTCCTGCGCGCCCTCAAGGCCCCCGACGGCGTGGACGAGACGGCGAAGGGCGACTACGTGGTGGAGGCGGAGGAGGCGGCGAAGGAGGCGGTTCCCGCACCGGCGTAGAGCGCGAGGGGGCGGGTCCCGGGGGCGCGAGGCCGCGTTGTGGTGTGCGGCCCGCGCCTTGGGGACCCGCGCCTTGGGGACCCGCGCCTCAGCGCGAGGCGAAAGTGCGCCGGTACCCCTGTGGCGTGGTCCCCGTCCAGCGGGCGAAGTGATGCCGCATGGTCGCCGCGTTCCCGAACCCCGCGCGGAGCGCGACGGCGTCCATGGTGTGGTCGGTGGCCTCCAGCAACTCCCGTGCCAGCAGAACCCGTTGACCCAGCAGCCAGCGGTACGGGGTGGTGCCGGTCTCCTGCTGGAAGCGGCGGGCGAAGGTGCGCGGCGACATGTGGGCGCGGGCGGCCAGCTCCTCGACGGTCACCTCGCGGTCCAGGTGCCGTTCCATCCAGGACAGCACCCCGGCCACGGTGTCGCTCTGCCCGCGCGGCAGCGGCCGGTCCACGTACTGCGCCTGGCCGCCCTCGCGGTGCGGCGGCACCACCATGCGGCGGGCGATGCCGTTGGCGACGGCGCTGCCCTGCTCCTTGCGCACCAGGTGCAGGCAGGCGTCGATGCCGGAGGCCGTACCGGCCGAGGTGATCACCCCCGCGTCGTCCACGTACAGCACGTCGGACTCGACCTTGATCTGCGGGTACCGGCTCGCGAGGCGTTCCGCGTGCCGCCAGTGCGTGGCGCAGCGCCGGTCGTCGAGCATGCCGGAGGCGGCCAGCACGAAGACGCCCGAGCACACGCTGAGCACCGTCGCGCCGCGCTCCACGGCCCGGTTGAGCGCCGTGAGCACCTGCGGCGGGAAGTCCCGGTCGATGTACGAGTCCCCGGCCGGTACGGCGATCAGGTCCGCCTCGTCCAGCCGGTCCATGTCGCAGGAGGCCGACAGCTCGAACCCGGCGTGCGTGCGCAGCGTCGGGCCCTCGCCGGAGATCACCGCGAAGTCGTACACGGGCAGCCCGTCCTCGCTGCGGTCGAGGCCGAACACCTCGCAGATCACCCCGAGTTCGAAGGGGTGGACACCGTCGAGCAGTACCGCGGCCACGTTCTTCAGCATGCTCCCGAGGATGCCACTTGGCAGGATGTCGCGGTAGTACGGCGGTCCTGCCACTGTTCGCGGGTAAGCGGCGCGAGCACGATTGACCCATGACCGTTCTCCTGGACATCGCAGCCCTCTCCGCCCTCCTCCTCATCCTCTCCTTCGTCCCCGTCCTGGGCCTGCGCGCCGAGGCCAGGATCACCCGCCAGATCCGCGCGGCCGACGCCGCCCGCGAGGCCGAGGCGACACGCCGGGCGCACGCGAGACGCGCCGCGCGCGCGGACCGCGAACCAGGCCGCGAACCAGGCCGCGAACCAGGCCGCGAACCAGGCCGCGAACCAGGCCGCGAACCGGCCCTCACAGCGGTCGCGGCCCCGCGGATCTGAGGGCGCCGGAGGGAATAAAATCCCCTCCGGCGCTTGCGCGCCGACCTCGGCGACCCGCCCTCACGACACAACATCTGGGCTTCCACGCGAACCGCGGCACTACATGTATGCTCAACTTCGCTGTCGAGCAGGGGAAGCCGGTGCGAATCCGGCGCTGCCCCGCAACGGTGAGCGGGCGTACGCCCGCACAGCCCGAGGACCTGCCGCCAGCGCGCCCGTAGCGCCCACAAGCGACGGGCGCAGTTGTGTCCGGGCCTCGCGGATTGGGCCGGCGGACGCGTCGCGGCACGCCCATGCCTGAGCAGGGGTGCGCCTCCGCACGCGTACCCGCTCCTCCCCGCCTGGCCGTCGCCGCGTTCGAGGGAGAGAGCACCACCGTGACCATCGCGCCCGCAGACCCCGCTTCAGCCGAACTCCGCACCGTCGCCCCCCGGATTCCCTCGGCTCCCCCCTCCGGACCTCTCCCCGGACCTCCCGCCGGTCCCGACGAGGGCCCGGGCGCGGACCTGCTGCGTACGCTGGTGCGGCTCACCGCCGACCTGACCGACACCGACCCCGGCCGGGTCGCCGCCGCCGCGCTGCGCGGCCGTAACGCCGCCTCCGACGCGGCCGAGATGCACAGCCTGGCCACCGAGGCGGCGGCCGGCCTGATCTCCGAGGACCCGGCGTACTCGCGGCTGGCCGCCCGGCTGCTGACCTCGACCATCGCCGAAGAGGCCGCGGGCCAGGGCGCGGTGTCGTTCTCCGCGTCCGTCTCGGTCGGGCACCGCGAGGGCCTGATCGCCGACCGCACGGCCGCCTTCGTGGCCCTGCACAAGCCCCGGCTCGACGCGCTGGTGGACGAGGCGCTGGCCGCCGGTGCGGACGACCGCTTCGGCTACTTCGGCCTGCGCACCCTGCACAGCCGCTACCTGCTGCGGCACCCCATCACCCGTCAGGTGATCGAGACCCCGCAGCACTTCATGCTCCGCGTGGCCTGCGGTCTCGCCGAGGACGACTCGGTGCGCGCCGCCGAGGAAGTCGCCTCGCTCTACCGGCTGATGAGCGCGCTGGACTACCTGCCCAGCTCCCCCACCCTGTTCAACTCCGGCACCCGGCACCCGCAGATGTCCTCCTGCTACCTGCTGGACTCGCCGCTGGACGAGCTGGACTCGATCTACGACCGCTACCACCAGGTGGCGCGGCTGTCGAAGCACGCGGGCGGGATCGGCCTGTCCTACTCCCGGATCCGCTCGCGCGGTTCGCTGATCCGCGGCACCAACGGCCACTCCAACGGCATCGTGCCGTTCCTGAAGACGCTGGACGCGTCGGTGGCCGCGGTCAACCAGGGCGGCCGTCGCAAGGGCGCCGCGGCGGTCTACCTGGAGACCTGGCACTCCGACATCGAGGAGTTCCTCGAACTGCGCGACAACACCGGTGAGGACGCGCGCCGCACCCACAATCTGAACCTGGCGCACTGGATCCCGGACGAGTTCATGCGCCGCGTGGAGACCGACGCCGACTGGTCGCTGTTCTCGCCGTCCGACGTGCCGGAGCTGGTCGACCTGTGGGGCGACGACTTCGACGCCGCGTACCGCAGGGCCGAGGCCAAGGGCCTGGCGCAGCGCACGATCCCGGCGCGCGAGCTGTACGGCCGGATGATGCGGACCCTCGCGCAGACCGGCAACGGCTGGATCACCTTCAAGGACGCCTCGAACCGTACGGCCAACCAGACGGCGGAGCCCGGCCGTACCGTGCACTCCTCGAATCTGTGCACCGAGATCCTTGAGGTCACCGACGACGGCGAGACCGCGGTGTGCAACCTGGGTTCGGTGAACCTGGGCGCCTTCGCCACCCTGGGGGGCGGCGCGGGCGACGAGATGGACTGGGAGCGGCTCGACGAGACCGTCAGGACCGCGGTGACCTTCCTCGACCGGGTCGTGGACATCAACTTCTACCCGACCGAGCAGGCGGGCCGCTCCAACGCCAAGTGGCGCCCGGTGGGCCTGGGCGTGATGGGTCTTCAGGACGTCTTCTTCAAGCTGCGGCTGCCCTTCGACTCGGCCGCGGCGCGCGAGCTGTCCACCCGGATCGCCGAGCGGATCATGCTCGCCGCGTACGAGGCGTCCTGCGACCTCGCCGAGCGGCAGGGCCCGCTGCCCGCCTGGGACAAGACCCGTACCGCCCGCGGTGTGCTGCACCCCGACCACTACGCGACCGAGCTGAACTGGCCGGAGCGCTGGACGGCGCTGCGCGCCCGGATCGCGGCCACCGGCATGCGCAATTCGCTGCTGCTGGCCATCGCGCCGACCGCGACCATCGCGTCCATCGCCGGTGTCTACGAGTGCATCGAGCCGCAGGTCTCCAACCTCTTCAAGCGCGAGACGCTGTCGGGTGAGTTCCTCCAGGTCAACTCGTACCTGGTCGCCGACCTCAAGCGGCTCGGCGTGTGGGACGCGCAGTCCCGCGAGGCGCTGCGCGAGGCCAACGGCTCGGTGAACGGCTTCAGTTGGATTCCGGCCGAGATCCGTGAGCTGTACCGCACGGCGTGGGAGATCCCGCAGCGCGGCCTGATCGACATGGCGGCGGCGCGTACGCCGTTCCTCGACCAGAGCCAGTCGCTGAACCTGTTCCTGGAGACGCCCACCATCGGCAAGCTCAGCTCGATGTACGCGTACGCCTGGAAGCAGGGCCTGAAGACGACGTACTACCTGCGGTCCCGGCCCGCGACCCGGATCGCCCGCGCGGCCCGCGCCCAGCAGCAGACGGCCGCCACCCCCGTCCCCGTACCGGTGATCGCCGACGCCGACGCGATCGCCTGCTCCCTTGAGAACCCCGAGTCCTGCGAGGCCTGCCAGTAATGACGTCCACCGACAAGAATCTGCTCGACCCGGGCTTCGAGCTGACCCTGCGTCCGATGCGCTACCCGGATTTCTACGAGCGCTACCGCGACGCGATCAAGAACACCTGGACCGTGGAGGAGGTCGACCTCCACTCCGACGTGTCCGACCTCGCCAAGCTCAGCCCCGCCGAGCAGCACATGATCGGCCGCCTGGTCGCGTTCTTCGCGACCGGTGACTCGATCGTCTCCAACAACCTGGTGCTCACGCTCTACAAGCACATCAACTCCCCCGAGGCGCGGCTGTACCTGTCCCGCCAGCTCTTCGAGGAGGCCGTGCACGTCCAGTTCTATCTGACGCTGCTCGACACCTACCTGCCCGATCCCGAGGACCGCGCGGCGGCCTTCGACGCGGTCGAGGAGATCCCCTCGATCCGCGAGAAGGCGCAGTTCTGCTTCCGCTGGATGGACTCGGTCGAGAAGATCGACCGCCTGGAGTCCAAGGCCGACCGCCGCCGCTTCCTGCTCAACCTGATCTGCTTCGCCGCGTGCATCGAGGGCCTGTTCTTCTACGGCGCCTTCGCGTACGTCTACTGGTTCCGCTCGCGCGGCCTGCTGCACGGGCTCGCGACCGGCACCAACTGGGTGTTCCGCGACGAGACCATGCACATGAGCTTCGCCTTCGACGTGGTCGACACCGTCCGCAAGGAGGAGCCGGACCTCTTCGACGAGCAGTTGCGGCAGCAGGTCACCGACATGCTGCGCGAAGCCGTCGAGGCCGAGCTCCAGTTCGGCCGCGACCTGTGCGGCGACGGCCTGCCCGGCATGAACACCGAGTCCATGCGCGCCTACCTGGAGTGCGTCGCCGACCAGCGCCTCGCCCGCCTCGGCTTCCCCCCGGTCTACGGCTCGGAGAACCCCTTCTCCTTCATGGAGTTGCAGGGCGTCCAGGAGCTGACGAACTTCTTCGAGCGCCGCCCGTCCGCCTACCAGGTCGCGGTCGAGGGCAGCTTCGCCCTGGACGAGGACTTCTAGACCCCGGGGCCGGAACGGTCAACGGCGAAAGGGGCGGCGGAAGGCGATGAGCCTTCCGCCGCCCCTTTCCCGTCGGGCGGGCGCGCGGGGCGGGTCAGTCGTTGGGGACCGTTTCGAACTTCGGGGTGGCCTCGGCCATTTGCTTCATGACGTCTTTGCGGTCGCGCTTGGAGAGACGGTCGATGTAGAGGCGGCCGTAGAGGTGGTCGGTCTCGTGCTGGAGGCAGCGGGCGAAGTAGCCGCTGCCGTGGACGACGATCGGCTCGCCCTTGGCGTTCTGGCCGCGCACCACCGCGTAGTCGGGGCGGGCCAGTTCCATGTAGGCGCCGGGGACGGACAGGCAGCCCTCGTTGGAGTCGTCCAGGCGGCGCCGGTCGGCGGGCAGTTCGTCCAGTACGGGGTTGCAGACGACGCCGACGTGCCGGTTGTCGTCGTCGTCCGGGCAGTCGTAGACGAAGACCTTGAGGTCGACGCCGATCTGGTTGGCGGCCAGGCCCACGCCCTCGGCGGCGCGCTGGCTGGCGAACATGTCGGCGATCAGCGCGTCCAGGTCGTCGTCGAAGGACGTGACGTCCTTGCACTCCCGGTGCAGCACCGGGTTGCCGACCACGGTGATCGGGCGGACGGTGCCGCGCTCGCGGTACGCCAGTTCGCGCGCCTGCGCGTCGGTCACGTCGTCGAGGAAGCCTTCGGTGGCCGCGTCGTGGCTGTGCGCGTGGTCGTGGTCATGCCCGTGGTGGTGCTGGTGACCGTGGCCGTGCTCGGTGTGCTGCTGGGACATCTGCGCCGTACGCCTTCCGCGAACCCGTAAACGAACCCCCCTAGGGTACGGGCCCGCGCACGACGGTGTTCCCCACACCTCGTGGTTCGTCGCACCTCGCCGTTCGGGGCACGCGGTTCAGGGCGTGCGGTTCAGCAGACCTCTTCGAGGTCCCGCCAGTCCCGGGTGTCCGGGCTGTCGGCGACCCAGCCGTCGAGCAGGCCGCGGACCAGGGACGCGGGGGCGGCGATCCCGCACTCGCGCTCCGGCGACCAGCGCACACCCGCGCTGTGGTGGCTGAGGTGGCCGGGGTGACCGGGCTCACCGTGGTCGTGCGGGTCGCGCGTGGCCATCGAGCCGTCGTCGGTGGGCATCCGGCTCTCCGAACAGGTGCGGCACAGCAGCCGGACGGACGACGACCAGTCCTCGGCCGCGTATCCGGCCTCCGCCGCCAGCCGCTCCAGCGCGTCGCGGTCGGCGGCCGTGTCCGCCTCGAGGAGCACCAGCCAGGTCGGCACCGGGGACGGCGCCCACAGCTCGATCTCGTCGAAGACGGGGTAGACCGCGCCGCCCGCGGTGTCGGCGGTGGCGCGCTCGCCGTGCGGGACGCCGTCGTGCAGCACGACCTCGCCCCAGCGGCGCCCGGACGACGGCAGCGGGATGGAGAGCACCTCGACCCGCGCCGGGTCGAGCCTGCGGCCCCACACGACCTCGGCCTCGCCCTCGGGCGACAGCCGTACGGCGGCGCTGCCCAGCGGCAGCCGTACCGACTCCTCGCCGTTGTGACTCGCGGTGCCCGCGGGCATCCGCAGGCCGTACGCCTGCCAGGCGCGGCGGGCCAGCGGCCAGTCCTGCACGGCGGTGGCGGCGATGCCCAGGTTCCACCAGTCGGGGGAGCCGACCGGGCGGTCGAGCAGCGCCACCGCGCGCAGCCCGGCGATCCGGGCCTGCGCCCAGTCGTGCCGGAACTTGTGCAGCAGCGCGAGGTTGTACCAGGACTCCGACAGCCACGGCTCCAGATCGGCGGCTCGGGTCAGCAGCGCTCCGGCGTCCTCGTAACGGCCGTCGCCGATCAGCGAGAACGCCCGGTCAGTGGCCTGCCGCCACGTGGGCGACGGCCGGTGCCGCACTCTTCCGAAGATGTTCAACGTCGTTACCCGCCTGCCCGCTCAGCCGATCACTGCCAGGACGTCGCCTTCCCGCACCACTACGATCGCGTCCCCCCGTACGACTCCAACCTTGCACATTTTGGCCGTTGTCTCAGCCCGGCCGTCGCCCCCGTCCCCCGGGGCCGGCGACCCGGTCCGTGCGGTCCGCGGCTCCCCGGTGAGCGCGCTTCCTCACTCGACACCCTTGCCACTCCCGTGGGCATCCAACCATGCCCAGGTGGGGCGCCGTGCGAGCACCCTGGTGAGTGCCGCCACCACCTGCGGATCGTACTCACGTGCGGTCGCCAACCGCAGCCGCTCGACCGCCGCGAGCCGGTGGTCGAGGGCCGCGCCCGGCTCCCCCGTCAGGTCCTCGTAGGCGTTGACGGCCCGGACGATCCGGCCCGCCAACGGCTGTTCCCGGTACGGGTGCGCCTGCCGCTCCACGATCAGCGCCACCTCGGCCGGGGCGCCGGTCTGCCGCACCACCTCGCCGCCGAGCGCGGCGATGGCGCGCTGCCGCTCGCCGTCCAGCGGCTCCGTCGCCCCGCGCGGCACCGGGTCGACCAGCGAGAGCTGGCCGATGTCGTGCATCAGCGCCGCGTACTCCAGCAGCATCAGGTGGCGGGCGGGCAGGCCCAGCTCCCTGCCGACCGCCGTCGCCAGCTCGCTCACCCGCCGCGCGTGCCCCTCCGGTGTGTACCCGGCCACCTCGGTGGCCCGCGCCAGCGACCCGATCGTCTGCCGGTACGTGGCCCGCACCGCCGCCTGGCCCCGCAGCGACATCTGCGCCAGCAGCAGCGGCGCCGCGGCCATCGGCAGCGCCCACAGCCCGGCCGTCGCGACCGCCAGCGCCATCACCACACCGCCCGCGCACACCGCGCTGGCCATCCCCGCCAGCGCCCGCACCTCGTCGCGCAGCGCCGGGGCGTACGGGTGGCCGGTCCTGGCCGCGCCCAGGGCCGCCGCCAGCGCCGCGTCGCACAGCGCCGTCAGGCCGAGGACCGCCAGGAGTGCGGCGGCGTACGCGGGGCCTTCGCCTCCCGCGAAGGGTTGGGCGCACACCCCGGCGAAGGTCGCTGCCGCGACCCGCCGCACCTCACCGTCCCCCTTGGCCCCCGACCCCCCATGCCGCCCCGAACCCGGGCGCCCCTCCCCAAAAGGTCCCGCCCCCGCAGCAGGGTCCGCCTGCCCAGGAGGGTCCGCCTGCCCAGGAGGGTCCGCCCCGAAGGGGCGCGGGGAACTGCGCGGCCCGCCCCCACCGGCCGGTGGTCCGGAGACCACCGAACTGCCCCGCCGGGGCGGGTGGTGACCTGCGGGAGCGTCGTGGCTGAGCGCGCAGTTCCCCGCGCCCCTACGGGGCAGCCACCTGCGCAAGGGACCCGCGTTCGCCGCGGCCCTGGGGGGCACCCACCTGCGCAAAGGGCCCTCACCCGCCGCGGCCCTGGGGGGCAGCCACCTGCGCAAGGGGCCCGCGGCCGCCGCGGCCCTGGGGGGCGCCCACCTGGGTGAGGGGGGCGGGGCGGGGGCGGCTGCGTGGCGGGGGCGGCTCAGGGTCAGCGGGACGGCGGCCGCGAGGGCGGAGACGGCCACGGTTTGGGCGAGGCCGTGGCGGCCCGGCGCCAGGAGGGCGTAGGCGAGAGCCGTCGCCGTGGCGAGAGGCGCGGTGTCGCGGTCGACGCCGAAGGGAAGAGGGGCGAGGGGGGCGGGAAGGCGGAAGGTGACGCCCACGGCGATGACGGCGGCGAAGGCGAGGGCGGTGCCGGGCGCGGAGAGGCCGGTGAGGGCGGTACGGGCGACGGCCGCGGCCGTCAGGGTGAGGGCGGCGCCGTACACGCCCAGGACGAGCCGGGCCCTCATCGCGGCACCGGCGCGGAGACGGCGGCCGGAAGAAGCAGCGGGCCCCGCCCGGCGGTGGTGGCGCCGACCGGCCCCGAGGCGGCCACCGGCCAGGAGCGGTGCGCCAGCGCACGCGTCAGGGCGGCGACCATCGCCGGGTCGAAGTGCGTACCGGCGCAGGCGTGGAGTTCGTCGAGCGCGGCGCGAACCGGCCGGGCGCGCCGGTAGGAGCGGGTGGACGTCATGGCGTCGAAGGCGTCCGCGACGGCGACCACGCGGGCGAATTCCGGGATCTGGTCGCCCGCGAGCCCGTGCGGGTAGCCGCTGCCGTCGAGGCGTTCGTGGTGGTGCAGGATCGCGTCCCGCGCCTCGCCGAGGAAGGCGATGCCGCGGACCATCTCGTGCCCGTACTCCGGGTGCAGCTCGACCACCCGCCGCTCGGCCGGGGTCAGCGGCCCGTTCTTGCGCAACAGGCGGGTGGGGACGCCGAGTTTGCCGATGTCGTGCAGGATTCCGGCGAACCGCAGGGCGTCGACGCGGGGTTCGGGCATGCCCAGCTCGCGGGCGATGAACACCGAGGCGCGGCCCACGCGTTCACTGTGCCCGCGCGTGTAGTGGTCCTTGATCTCGACGGCCTGGACGAGCGCGCGCACGGTCGCCCGGTGGGCGTCGCGTTCCCGGCGGGCGCGGGCGAATCCCCAGCAGGCCGCGTACATCGGCAGCGGTACGAGAACCGCGGCGAAGGCGCCGTAGCGGGCCTGCCACAGGACGGCGGTCATGAGGGCGACGAGGCCGTAGGTCAGGTGCGGGGCGAGGGCGCCGAGCAACGGGGCGCCCCAAGCCGCGCGCGGTGTGCGGCCCTCGGCGGTGACCAGGACGGCGCCGGTGAGCGCGGTGGCGGTGACGCAGAGGACGAGCGCGGCGGCGGTCGCGGGCAGCAGCGCGTACGGCAGGTCGGCGGCGGCCAGCGCGCGGGGGCCGTCGAGCAGCCGGGCGGCGAGCGCGGCGGCCCAGACGGCGACGGCCAGGTGGGCGGCGCGCCACAGCCGCCGTACGCGGCGCGGCTCCTGTTCCACGCGGCCCGCGAGCGAGCCGGGGACGGCCACCAGCGCGGCGGCGGCCGGGGGCAGCAGCAGGGCGGCGGCCAGCAGGACGGGCAGGAACGGGCCGACGGCGGCGGGCGGGTGGCGGCCCGCGGCGCGGTCGGGGAGCACGCCGGGCTCGCACAGCGCGTACAGGGCGGCGAGTACGGCGACGGTCCCCCACGCGGTGGCGGGTCGCAGGGCGGGCGCGGCGCACAGCGTCCCGGCGGCGCACACGGCGGCCACGGTGACCCGTGCGGGTGTCGGCATGGCGGACACGAGAGGCGGCCTCCTCCGTACGCGAACGTGCGCGAACGCGCGGCGGGCGCGGCCCGATTCGCTCCCGGCCCGTTGAGAGTCAGGAGGATAGGGCCGCGCCCGTCGTGGAAGAGGCGTTTGCCGGGGTTGGGCCGTCCGTGGGACCCGACGCTCACCCGCACGGGTGACGTGAGGCGTATGCGCCCTCGTCCGAACGCCCGAACCCCGTCCACAAGCGCAACGGGGTACGAGCCGGGACGAAGGGGTACCGGGGAGTGTCCCGGCGGTGGCCGACGGCGGCGGGGAAGCCCTGGCGCGCCCGGCGGTGGAGACAGGAGCTAGCGGGCCTCGGCCTCGGTCGGGGTGGCGAGGATGTCGGGCGCCTGGTCCGGGACCGGGGCGACCTCACCGGAGCGGATCAGCTCGATCCGCATCATGACCTTCGAACGGAGGTCGGTCGGCACGTCGTCGGAGCCGCAGCACCGCTTGACGAGCTTCTTGACGGCCTGTTCGAGGCCGTACTTCTCCAGGCACGGGTGGCACTCGTCGAAGTGCTCCTTGAACTTGGCGCAGCTCTCATCGGGCATCTCGTTGTCGAGGTACTCGTAGAGGTGGCCGAGCACCTCCGAGCAGTCCGTCTCATGTGCGTCGCCGCAACTCATGAATCCGCGCCCTTCTCATCCGCCGCGCCCGCGGGTACAAGACCGCGGTCCCGCGCATAGTCCTCCAGCAGCTCACGCAACTGGCGACGCCCGCGGTGCAGCCGGGACATCACTGTGCCGATGGGTGTTCCCATGATGTCCGCGATCTCCTTGTAGGCAAAGCCCTCGACGTCCGCGAGGTAGACCGCGATGCGGAACTCCTCGGGGATCGTCTGCAACGCCGCCTTCACGTCGGAGTCGGGCAGGTGGTCGAGCGCCTGGGACTCCGCGGAGCGCAGGCCGGTCGACATATGGGATTCGGCTCGTGCGAGCTGCCAGTCCTCGATCTCCTCCGAGCCGCTGCGCAGCGGTTCGCGCTGCTTCTTGCGGTAGGAGTTGATGAAGCTGTTGGTGAGAATGCGGTAGAGCCACGCCTTGAGGTTGGTGCCCTCACGGAACTGGTGGAAGGAGGCGTACGCCTTCGCGTACGTCTCCTGGACGAGGTCTTCCGCGTCGGCCGGATTGCGGGTCATCCGCAGCGCGGCCGAGTACATCTGGTCGAGGAAGCCAAGGGCGTCCCGCTCGAAGCGCTCGGTGCGCTCCGCGCTGCTCTCCTGTGCTGCCTCACCGGACGCACTCGCGTTTTCCGCCGTGCTGTCGTCGGTGCCGGTGACCGCACCCACCTCCTCAGAAACGTCAGCGCGCCCAAAAGCGGCCACGCCTGTTCCGGAGGATATCCCGCTGGAGATCGACGTGCCGGATGCGCCCTTGCCGTCGTCCTTGACCGGCCATTCGGCCCAGTTCAGGTAGGGCGCGGCTGCGTCCGGTCGCGCGGTGGCCTGTGCGGCCTCTGCGCGGGACCGGCAAGCGGCTGAAACCATGCGGCTGCCTCTCTCACAGATCTCACGGATTGCTTCGTCAATGCGGGATCGAATCGTTCTGCCGATTCGCACAACACCGGTATCGCGCGGCTCATTCCCGGTGGCACAGGGGGCGCGCGGGCGGATCGCGCGGAAGTCGCACGGCGGTCGTCCGGAGTTCGCGCCGGGGTCGTACGGCAAACGTGCTTGCCGGTATGGCAAAATCGGCGCATGGCGGAGAAAGCACCCAAGGGCACGGACGACGGCGTCGAGCGCACTCTGGCCGAGGTCGGGCCGCGGTTGCGGGCGGCGCGGCTGGAGCGCGGGGTGACGCTGGCCGCGCTGGCGGAGGCGACCGGGATCTCGGTGAGCACCTTGTCGCGGCTGGAGTCGGGGCAGCGGCGCGCCACGCTCGAACTGCTGCTGCCGCTGGCCCGCGCGCACCAGATGCCGCTGGACGAACTGGTGGGCGCGCCCGAGGTCGGCGACCCGCGGGTGCGCACGGTGCCGCGCAAGATGGACCACATGACGGTGCTGCCGCTGACCCGGCACCCGGGCGCGCTCCAGGCGTACAAGATGATCATCGAGCCGAACAAGCCCTGTGAGCAGCGCACCCACGAGGGCTACGAGTGGATCTACGTGCTCTCCGGGCGGCTGCGGCTGCTGCTCGCCGACAAGGATCTGGAGCTGCGGGCGGGCGAGGCAGCCGAGTTCGACACCCGGCTGCCGCACTGGTTCGGGCCCGCGGGGCACGAGACCGTCGAGGTGCTCAGCCTTTTCGGCCGCCAGGGCGAGCGGATGCATGTCCGAGCCCGGCCAGCCAGTCGCTGACGGCCCCGGTCAGCACGGCCAGCGCCGCGTCCTGCGTCAGCTCCGCGCGCTTGGGTACGGCGAACGAGTGATCGCCGTACGGCACCTCGACCGGTTCGTACCCGGCGGGGAACTCCGCGGGCCGCCCGAAGGTGTCGTTGCCGCCCTGCACGATCAGCAGCGGCCCGGCCGCGGCGCCCAGGTCCAGCTCGGCCGCGCGGGACTTCTCCGGCTTCCCCGGCGGGTGCAGCGGGAAGGACAGCGCGAGGACGGCCGCGGCGCCCAGCTCCTTCGCCGTACGGCAGGCCACCCGGGCGCCGGCGCTGCGTCCGCCCGCGACCACCGGCAGCCCCGGCTCCGCCAGCGCGGGCCACACCGCCGTCCACCCGGTGTCCAGCGTCTTGGGCGCGGGCGCCAGCTTCTTGCCCGCCACCCGCCAGGGCTGCTCGACCAGTGCCACGGTCACGCCGTGCGCGGGCAGCGCCGCCGCGAGCGCGGCCAGGTCGCGGGCCTCAATGCCGCCGCCCGCGCCGTGGCCGAGCGCGAGGACCGCGCGGGCGGCGCGGGCGCGGTGCCAGGTGACGCGGGCCTCGCCCGCGGGGGTGCCGACCGTTTCCACCGACCGCTCGGGGGACGGGGACGCTGTGTGTGCTGCGCGTGCTGTCATCAGAACAGCGTCTCCTCCTCGGGCGCCTCCAGCTCCGTCAGCAGCTCCGGTCCGTTGTTCTTCACACTGCTCACACCGGTGCCGACCGGATAGGCGCGCATCAGGCCGCCGGGCGGCGGGGCGAGCAGGGCGCCGAGCGCGTCGGGGTCGGTGGTGGCCGGGTCGAGCCAGGCGTTCCAGCGGTCGGGGGTCATCATCAGCGGCATCCGGGGGTGGATGTCGGTGAGCGAGCGCGGGCCCTCGCCCGCGTATCCGGCCAGGGTGTCGGTCTCGGCCGCCGTGGTGATCACCGTGCAGGTGGCCCACCAGGCCATCGGGTGGTCGTCGGGCAGCGTCCGGTCGCGCCAGAACTCGTACAGCCCGGCCATCGCCATCACCGAGCCGTCGGCGGGCGTCACGAAATACGGCTGTTTGCGGGACCGCTTCTTCCTGCCCTGCTCCTCCAGCGCGCGCTCCTCGGGCGCCGTCACCCACTCGTAATAGCCGTCGGCGGGTATCAGGCAGCGCCGGGCGGTGAGCGCACGGCGGAAGGACGGCTTCTCGTGCACCGTCTCGGCCCGCGCGTTGATCAGCTTGGCCGCTCCTTCCGGCGACTTGGCCCACGACGGGACCAGGCCCCAGCGCAGCACGCGCAACTGTCTGACCGGTTCCGGGGAACCGGAGTCGCGCACGGGACGGTCAAGCACCGCGTAGACGTCCTTCGTCGGCGCGACGTTCCAATCGGGGGCGATGGTCTCGGTGGGGTCCCACTTACGGACTTCGAAGAGTCCTGCGAGATCCTCTGGTTTCCGGCTCGCCGCATATCGACCGCACATAGGTGCCAGACTGCCACGACCGTGGACCCGAACGGCCCACAGTCCGCCCTTTCGCAAGCCCCCGGCACTCCCCTCCGCAGCCCCCTAGTAGCAAGGACTGGCCACGTCATGAACGTCGCGAGCGTCACCGAGATGTGGGACCGGCTGACGGGGACACAGCCCGATCCCTCGCGCTGGCTGATCGGCGCGACGGCGCTGCTCGCGCTGGCGGCCGTACTGCTGCGGCGGGTGTGGCACGTCACGCGCAACGCGGTGACGATCGCGCACGAGGGCGGTCACGGGCTGCTCGCGCTGCTGACCGGGCGGCGCCTGGAGGGCATACGCCTGCACTCGGACACCTCGGGCCTGACCGTCTCGCGCGGCAAGCCGCACGGCGTGGGCATGGTGCTGACGGCCGCCGCCGGGTACACCGCGCCGCCGCTGCTGGGTCTGGCGGGCGCGGGGCTGCTGGCATCCGGCCACATCACCGCGCTGCTGTGGGGCGCGACGGCGCTGCTGCTGGTCATGCTCGTGATGATCCGCAACGCGTACGGGGCGCTGACCGTGGTGGTCACCGGCGCGATCTTCCTGTTGGTGTCCTGGCTGACCAAGGCGCAGGTACAGGCGGCGTTCGCGTATCTGGTGGTGTGGTTCCTGCTGGTCGGCGGCGCGCGGCCGGTCGCCGAGCTGCAACGTACGCGGCGCCGTGAGCGCTCCGGCACCTCGGACGCGGACCAGCTCGCCCGGCTCACGCACACTCCGGCGGCCCTGTGGCTGCTCCTGTTCTACGCGGTCGCGATCTGCTCGCTGGTGGGCGGCGCCCGGTGGCTGCTCCTCCAATAACGCGGTGACGGCGGTGACGGGAGTGACGGGGAACACCCACCGTGACGGCCGTGGCGGCCCCGGCGGAGAGAACGGCCGGGGCAACGGGGGCAGACCGGCGCACAGACCCACGGCACTGGCCCCGCGCATGAGCCCGGCGCACGACCCCGGCGCATGTGGCCGAGAGTGACAGCACCTGTTTCCGGCAGATTTCGCCGCATTCGGCGTCCTATCTCCCTGTGCCTGAGCCACTACGCTTGGGCCCCATGAGCGACAGCACCGCGCAGACCGCCCTCTGGCCGGCCCCGACCGCGCCCCGCGCCGTGGACGCGACCGTCACGGTGCCCGGCTCGAAGTCGGTGACCAACCGCGCTCTGGTGCTCGCCGCGCACTCCACGGAACCCGGATGGGTGCGCCGTCCGCTGCGCAGCCGCGACACGGTCCTGATGGCCGACGCGCTGCGCGCCATGGGCGTGCAGATCGACGAGACGGTCAACCCGTCCGGCGGCGAGGCGTGGCGGATCATCCCCGCCGGGCTGCACGGCCCCGCCCGGATCGACGTCGGCAACGCGGGCACCGTGATGCGCTTCCTGCCGCCGGTCGCCGCGCTCGCCGACGGCCCGGTCCGCTTCGAGGGCGACGCGCGGGCGTACGAGCGTCCGCTGCACGGCGTGATCGACGCGCTGCGCGCGCTGGGGGCCAGGATCGACGACGAGGGCCGCGGCTCCCTGCCGCTGACCGTGAACGGCGCGGGCTCGCTGTCCGGCGGGAGCGTGTCCGTGGACGCGTCGTCGTCCTCGCAGTTCGTCAGCGCGCTGCTGCTGTCCGCGCCGCGCTTCAACCGGGGCCTCGAACTGCGGCACACCGGCCGCACCCTGCCGTCCCAGCCGCACATCCGGATGACCGTGGACATGCTGCGGAAGGCCGGCGCCAAGGTGGACGCCCCGCAGGACGGCGGCGCGCGCAATGTGTGGCGGGTGGCGCCGAGCGCGCTGCTCGGCCGGGACCTGACGGTGGAGCCCGACCTGTCCAACGCGGCGCCGTTCCTGGCCGCCGCGCTGATCACCGGCGGCCGGGTGACCATCCCGGACTGGCCGCGCCGCACCACCCAGCCGGGTGACGCGCTGCGCACGCTGTTCACCGCGATGGGCGGCTCGTACGAGCTGACCGAGCAGGGGCTGACCCTCAGCGGCACCGGCCGGGTGCTCGGCATCACCGCCGATCTGCACGAGGTCGGCGAGCTGACCCCGGTGATCGCGGCGGTCGCGGCGCTGGCCGAGGGCGAGAGCGTGCTGACCGGCATCGCGCATCTGCGGCTGCACGAGACCGACCGGCTGGCCGCGCTGGCCAAGGAGATCAACGAGCTGGGCGGTGACGTCACCGAGACCGAGGACGGCCTGCGCATCCGGCCGACCACCCTGCACGGCGGGGTCTTCCACACCTACGAGGACCACCGGCTGGCGACCGCCGCGGCCGTCCTGGGCCTGACCGTGGACGGCGTCCAGGTGGAGAACGTGGCGACGACCGCGAAGACCCTGCCCGAATTCCCCGAGCTGTGGACGGCGATGCTCGCGGGCCGCGCGCCCGCGCCGGGGATCTCCACGCCGGGCGCCGTCACCCCGGGCGCCGCCGCACCGGAGACGACCGAGACAGCGGAGACAACCGGCACGGCGGACCCGACGGATACGGCGGACGCGACGGACACAGCGGACACCACCGCACCGGGCCGGGGCTGAGGACCGCCGTGCGCCGCTACGGAAAGAACCCCGACGAGGACGACGTCAGAGTCCGCCCCAACGCCAAGGGCAACCGGCCGCGCAGCACGATCAGGCCCAAGCACGAGGACGCCGCCGAGGGCATGGTGCTGACCGTGGACCGCGGGCGGCTGACCGTGCTGGTCGACGACCGCGAGGTGGTCGCGATGAAGGCCCGCGAACTGGGCCGCAAGTCGATGGTGGTCGGCGACCGGGTCGCGGTCGTCGGCGACCTGTCGGGCGCGAAGGACACCCTGGCCCGGATCGTACGGATCGAGCCGCGCAAGTCGGTGCTGCGGCGGACGGCCGACGACGACGACCCGTTCGAGCGGGTGGTGGTCGCCAACGCCGACCAGCTCGCGATCGTCACGGCGCTGGCCGACCCCGAGCCGCGCCCCCGGATGATCGACCGCTGCCTGGTCGCGGCCTTCGACGCGGGCCTGAAGCCGCTGCTGGTGCTCACCAAGTCCGATCTGGCCCCGGCCGCGCCGCTGTTGGAGACGTACGGCGCGCTGGACCTGGCGTATGTGGTGACCAACAGGGACGACTTCCTGACCGGCGGGGTCGACCAGATCCGCGAGCGGCTGGCCGGGCATGTGACGGCCTTCGTCGGCCACAGCGGCGTCGGAAAGACCACGCTGGTCAACGCGCTGGTGGAGCGTCAGCGCACCACCGGCTCGGTGAACGCGGTGACCGGGCGCGGCCGGCACACCACCACCTCGGCGCTCGCGCTGCCGCTGCCGGGCGACACGGGATGGGTGATCGACACTCCGGGCGTACGGTCGTTCGGCCTGCACCACATCGATCCGTCGCGGGTCATCCACGCCTTCCCCGACCTGGAGCCGGGCACCGAGGAGTGCCCGCGCGGCTGCTCGCACGACGAGCCGGAGTGCGCGCTGGACGCGTGGGTCGCGGCGGGGCACGCCGAGCCCGCCCGGTTGGACTCGCTGCGGCGGCTGCTGGCCACCCGCGAGCGGCGCGAGGGAGACTGACGCGCTTTCGGCGACCGGAGGGGCGGTTTCCGGGCAGGCTGTGTGATGATCGACAGCGCACACAGGTTTCGGAGACGGAGTGGGAACGGGAGGCACCCGATGGCCTGGCTGCTCGTGGTGGTCGCAGGCATCCTTGAGACGGGGTTCGCGGTCTGCCTCAAGCTGTCGCACGGCTTCACCCGTATCTGGCCGACCATCGCCTTCGCCCTGTTCGCGCTGGGCTCCTTCGGTCTGCTGACGCTGTCGCTGAAGAAGCTGGACGTCGGCCCGGCGTACGCCGTCTGGACCGGCATCGGCGCGGCGGGCACCGCGATCTACGGCATGATCTTCCTCGGCGACGTCGTCTCCACGCTGAAGATCGTGTCCATCTCGTTGGTGATCGCGGGCGTCATCGGCCTCCAGATCTCCGGCTCGGCGCACTGACGGTTCACGGGCGGCGCCCGCGCGGACCGTGGCCCGCTACGGCTCCTCCCCCGTCGCGGGCCACGACAGCAGGCTGCGGACGAGCTGCGCCACCCGCAGACACGCCTCCTCGTCACTGGCGGCGGGCGCGATCACGTACGACAGGGTGAGCCGGATCGCCGCCTCGCAGGCCCATCCGATGTCCTGGGGCCGCAGCCGCGGGTAGCCGCGGACGAGCGCGTCGACCGTACGGGCCTTGAGGGATTCGACCAGGCCGCCCTCGGCGCCGGTGAGGGCTGCGGCGACCACCGGGCTGCGCCGGGCGGACCGCAGGGTCCAGCCCGCGGCGCCCGCGAAGCACTCCCCCGCGTCGGCGCCGACCCGGCCCGCGGCGGCCAACTCGCGGTCGACACCGGCCAGATAGCCCTCGGTCTCGCGCCGGGCGAGGGCGCGCGCGAGCCCTTCCTTGCTGCTGAACTCGTTGTAGAGGGTCTGCCGCGACACCCCGGCCGCCGCCGCGACCTCGACCATCCGTACGGCTTCCCAGGGCCGGTCGCCGAGCGCGGCGAACGCCGCGTCCAGGAGCGATTCCCGCGCTGTAGGCATCATTGCCTCCAAGGCGCCACGAGGTGTCCGCGCGATGGCGCGGACAGCGGCCGTGCGGAAAGAATTGACGCGCTGTCCTGGTCTGTCAAGGTTGCGCGCAGGGCGGAGATGACCGGGACCAGGCGAGATCGCTACTGTTCGGCTTATGCCCGAATTCAACGACGATCTGCGCCTGGCCCACGTGCTGGCCGATGCCGCCGACGCCGCGACCATGGCCCGCTTCAAGGCGCTCGACCTCAAGGTCGAGACCAAGCCCGACCTGACGCCGGTGAGCGAGGCGGACAAGGCGGCCGAGGAGCTGATCCGGGGCCAGTTGGCACGGGCGCGCCCGCGGGACGCGGTGCTCGGCGAGGAGTACGGCAGCCAGGGCGCGGGGCCGCGCCGCTGGGTGATCGACCCGATCGACGGCACCAAGAACTACGTGCGCGGCGTTCCGGTGTGGGCGACCCTGATCGCGCTGATGGTCCGCGGCGAGCAGGGCGACGAGAGCGTGGTCGGCGTGGTCTCCGCGCCCGCGCTCGGCCGCCGCTGGTGGGCGGCGAAGGGCGACGGCGCGTACACCGGCCGCAGCCTGTCGTCGGCGACCCGGCTGCACGTCTCGGGCGTGAGCCGGCTGGAGGACGCGTCCTTCGCGTACTCCTCGCTGAGCGGCTGGGAGGAGCGGGGGCGGCTCGACGGCTTCCTGCGCCTGTCGCGCGACGTCTGGCGCACCCGCGGCTACGGCGACTTCTGGCCGTACATGATGGTCGCCGAGGGTTCGGTGGACATCTGCGCGGAGCCCGAGCTGAGCACGTGGGACATGGCGGCCAACGACGTGATCGTGCGCGAGGCCGGTGGCCGCTTCACCTCGCTCGACGGCGAGCCGGGCCCCTTCGGCGGGAACGCGGCGGCCTCCAACGGCCTGCTGCACGAGGAGCTGCTGGGGTACGTGGGCGGTTCGGACGGCGTCGCCTAGCAGGTCGGAGCGGCGCGGCGCGAGCCGCGCGCGGCGGCGGGTCACCTCGCGGCGGGAGCTTCGCGCGCCCCCTTGCCGGTCCTCCGGGGGCGTGTGACTATGAAGGTGCCCCCGCTTGTGAACTTGTGAAACCGTTCACGCGAGCGTCTCCCGGCTCGCCGGACGGCGGTCCCGTGTGAGGGCTTCACACAAGGAGGTGCCCGTCCCATGCTGGTCCGCGACGCGATGAGCACGGTGGTACTCACCATCGGCCCCGCCCACACCCTCCGCCAGGCCGCCCAGTTGATGTCCGCCCGCCGAGTCGGCGCGGCCATAGTCCTCGACACCGACACCTGCGGTCTCGGCATCCTCACCGAGCGCGACGTCCTCGACGCGATCGGGGACGGTCTCAGCCCCGACCGCGAACTCGCCCACGCCCACACCACGACCGATGTCGTCTTCGCCGCCCCGCAGTGGACCCTCGACGAGGCCGCCGCCGCCATGCTGCACGGCGGTTTCCGTCACCTGGTCGTCCTTGAGGGCCGCGATCCGGTCGGCGTGGTCTCCGTCCGCGACATCATCCGCTGCTGGTCCGCGCAGCGGCCCGCGACGCCGTCCACGACACCGGCCACGACACCGGCCGGGACACCGGCCGCGACCGCCCTGACCAGCGCGTAACCGCTTTTCGGAACGGCCGGCACGCTCGGCTTCGGAACGGCACGCACGCGCCTTCGGTTCCGCACGCGGACGCGCAGAAGAGGCCGGAGCCCTTTGGCGTCCGGCCTCTTCGGCCAACGGCGAGCGACGGGTCAGGTGCGGAGGGCCTGGACCGCTGCCTCCAATCGCTTGCCGTAGTCGGGGTCCGCGCGGCGGAAGTTGTCGACGGCGCGCTCGACGACGTCCTCGCGGGAGACCTTGGCGATGAAGCCCGCCAGGTTGTCGATCAGCCGGGTCTTCTCGTCCTCGGACATGAGCCGGTACAAGGTGCCCGCCTGCCCGAAGTCGTCGTCCTCGGCGTGCGCGGGCGCGGCGGAGTACCGGGTCGCGCCGGACACCTCGACGGACTCCCACAGCGGGCGGCCGGTCTCGGCCGGACCGCCGAAGCTGTTCGGCTCGTAGTTCTTGGCACCCTGGTGGCGGCCGTCGTAGAGGGCGCCGTCCCTGCTGTGCGTCCGCGCCTCGGTGGCGTGCGGACGGTTGACCGGCAGGTGGTCGGCGTTGACGCCGACCCGGTAGCGGTGCGCGTCGCCGTACGCGAACAGGCGGCCCTGGAGCATCTTGTCCGGGGACGGGCCGATGCCGGGCACGAAGTGCGCGGGGCTGAAGACCGACTGCTCGACCTCGGCGAAGACGTTCTCCGGGTTGCGGTTCAGCTCCAGCCTGCCGATCTCGACCGGCGGGTAGTCCGCGTGCGGCCACACCTTGGTGAGGTCGAACGGGTTGAAGCGGTACGTGGCCGCGTCCGCCGCGGGCATGATCTGCACCTGCACGGTCCAGGACGGGAACGCGCCGCGCTCGATCGCCTCGCGCAGGTCGCGCTGGTGGGAGTCGGGGTCCATGCCCGAGACGCGCACGGCCTCCCCGGTGGCGAGGTTCCTGATCCCCTGGTCGGTCTTGAAGTGGTACTTGACCCAGAAGACCTCTCCGGCCTCGTTGTTCCACTGGTAGGTGTGCGAGCCGTAGCCGTTCATGTGCCGGTAGCTGGCCGGGATGCCGCGGTCGCCGAAGAGCCAGGTCACCTGGTGTGTCGACTCCGGGCTGAGCCCCCAGAAGTCCCAGACGTTGTCCGCCTCCTGGGAGCCGGTGTACGGGTCGCGCTTCTGGGTGTGGATGAAGTCGGGGAACTTCAGGGCGTCCTTGATGAAGAACACCGGGGTGTTGTTGCCGACGAGGTCGTAGTTGCCCTCCTCGGTGTAGAACTTCAGCGCGAAGCCGCGCGGGTCGCGGACGGCGTCGGCCGAGCCGAGGTTGCCCGCGACGGTGGAGAAGCGCAGGAACGTCTCGGTCCGCTTGCCGACCTCGGACAGGAACTTCGCCCGCGTCCAGCGCGAGACGTCCCGGGTCAGCGTGAAGGTGCCGTACGCACCGGCGCCCCGCGCGTGCACGACCCGCTCCGGGATGCGCTCGCGGTTGAAGTGCGCGAGCTTCTCCAGCAGGTGCTGGCTCTGGACGAGCACCGGGCCGCCGAGGCCCGCCGTCTCGCTGTTCTGGTTGTCCGCGACCGGCGCTCCGGCCTCCGTGGTCAGCGCACTCGTGGTCAGCGGACCCGTCTCCTGAACCGTCACGTGCTTCTCCTCCAGATCGTCCGGCCCCCCGGCATGCCCATCGGCTCGCGCCGGAGCCGATCCTACTCTGGACAATGTCTAAGTCAAGAAGAGAGCCAATAGAGGATGGGAGTCAGGAACAGACCCTTTCGATCCAGGTTGCCCCGCTGTTACCCTGGCTCGCATGAGCGACCTGCTGGAACGACTGCGCGAACGCGGCTGGCGGCTGACCGCCCAGCGGCGCGTGGTGGCGGAGGTCCTCGACGGCGACCATGTCCATCTCACCGCCGACGAGGTGCACGCGCGTGCCATCGCACGGCTGCCGGAGATCTCCCGCGCCACCGTGTACAACACGCTGGGCGAGATGGTGAGCATCGGCGAGATCATCGAGGTCGCCACCGACGGCCGCGCCAAGCGCTACGACCCCAACGCGCACCGGCCGCACCAGCACCTGGTCTGCTCCCGCTGCGGCACCATCCGCGACGTCCACCCGCACGGCGACCCGCTCGCGGCCCTCCCCCCGACCGAACGCTTCGGCTTCGCGGTCCAGGCGGCCGAGGTCACCTACCGGGGACTGTGCCCGGACTGCTCGTAGGCACGGTCCGCTCGCAGGCCCTGCCGCCGATCCGCTCGGCGGCCCTGCGTACGGCCGGTTCCGTACGGGTCCTGCCGACCCACAGGGTCTCCACCGGGACATCGGCAGGCACCCGGGCCAGCGCCTCGAACACCTCGCGCGCCACGCCCGGATCGGGGTCGGTCGCCAACGGGCCGAGCAGGCCGACCAGTTCGGCGGGCTTGGCCAGCCGCCCGATCGCGCGGGCGGCGGCCCTGCGCACCATCGGCGGCCAGTTCTCGGCATGATCGCGCTCGCGGGGTCCGAGCAGCCGCGTCAGCAGCGCCGCGTCGGAGGCGTCCCCGCACTCCCCGAGACCGGCTGCCAGTCCCGCGACGAGCCGGGGCGCGGTCGTCCTGCCGACCTTGCGGAGCTGCCTGCGGTAGACGTCGGCGGGCGGCTCCCCGCGCCGGTACAACTGCCAACGGGCCTGCGCCCGTACCATCCTGGCCCGGTCGGCCAGCGGCGCGACCAGCCGCGTGGCGGGCACGTCGCCGGGCAGCGCGGCCACCGCCAGCTCCCGTACGCCCGCGCCGCGCGCCCACATCAACCGGCCCGCCTGGTCGGGGTCGAGCTCCAGCAGCCGCTGTGCGCAGAGCCTGCGGCAGATCTGGTCGCGGTCGTGCAGCGCGGTCCGCAGCAGGTCGCCGCGGACGTAACTGCCGAGGTCCAGGGCGAGTTCGACGCCGAAGCGGCGGGCCAGCGGGTCGGAGTCGGCGGCCAGCGCCCGCACGGCGCGGCGGTGCGGAGGCTCGCTCAGCACCGCGCGGTACGAGGCGAGCAGCCCGCCCGCCCGGCGCCTGCCGCCCAGCCTGAGCAGCACGCGGACGGCAGCGGCCACCTCGTCCGGCGCGTTGCGGGCCACCAGGGCGGCGGTGGCGCGCTCGCTCACCTCCGGCACCCAGTCGACCGTCCGCAGGGCGAGCGCGGCCACGGCCAGCGGCCCGCCGCACCCGGCCAGGCTCTCGACGGCCCCGGCCCGCACCCGGCCGTCCTCGTCGAGCGAGGCCAGCAGCAGACGCAGCGGATCGACACCGGCGTGGCCGCCGGCGGCCCAGCGGTGGGCGCCGCCGCCGTGCCAGGGCCTGGCGTGCCGGTCGAGCAGCAGCAGGAGGTCCGCGGGAGCGTCGCCGAGCGCGGCGAGCGCGGCGGCCCTGTCGTACGGCGGTCCGTCCTCGACGACGGCGCGCAGGCCCGCGAGCAAGGTCACCGCGTCCTCGCGACGCCCGCCGAGCGCGGCCTCGCACCAGCGCTGCCAGCGTCCCGTGTCCACCACGGTGACACCCGCCTCGGATCGCCCTCGCCGCCTGCGCAGCAATCCCGCCTCCTCGCCCGTCGTACCCGACCAGGATCGCGCGCGAAGGTGCCGCGCCCAAGACGGTTCGGCGGGTCTTTGCCCGAATAAGAAGCCCGCACAAGGAGACTAAGAGAAAGCGCGCGGTGCCGCCGCGCGCGCAGCGCCCAGCGAACCGGCCCCGCAGCCCGGCCGACGACCGGTGTCGCACAGGAAGAAGGCCCGGAAGCCAATGGCTTCCGGGCCTTCTCTTTCCGTAGCGGGGACAGGATTTGAACCTGCGACCTCTGGGTTATGAGCCCAGCGAGCTACCGAGCTGCTCCACCCCGCGTCGTTGTGCCCTCACTGTAGACCAGCGTTCCTGACCAGCGCAAATCCATAGGCGGGCGGCCGTCGCAGCGGGTGGCCATTCCGGCTGAGGGGTGCCCCGCGCGGGGCGCCCCTCAGCCGGAAACGGTCAGGAACCGTACGGATGACCTGGTCAACCGCCGCTGACGACCGTCGGCTCACGCGGTCAGCTCGTGCTTGACCGCGGCGGTCAGCCGGGCCGCGCGCTCGGCGACCTCGGCGGGCCCGTAGGTGACCGCGCGGGAGCACCAGTGCTGCGCCTCGGCCAGCTCGCCGCGCCGGGCGGAGAGCAGCGCCATCCGCAGGGCGGCGCGGCCGTGCCCGGCGTCCGCGGCCCGCGTCCACCACATGGCGGCCTCGGGCTCGGCGCCCTCGCGGGCCAGCAGCAGCCCGAGGTTGAAGGCCCCGTTGCGGGAACCGGCCTCGGCGGCCTGCCGGTACCAGTGCGCCGCGTCCACCACGTCCCCGCGCTTGGCGGCGCACATGCCGAGCCGTACCTGGGCGCGGCGGTGCCCCTGCCGGGCGGCCCGCTCGTACCACTCCTCGGCCTCGACGCTGCCCGTGGCCTCCGCGCCCGCGTCGCCCTCGTCCCGCTCGCGCTGCCTGCGCTCCAGGAGCGCGCCGAGCCGGAAGGCGGCCTCCGGGCTGCCGCCGCCCGCGGCGCACCGCAGGTGCCGCTCGGCGGCGTGGTGGTCGCCGTCGCGCTGGAGCGCGATGGCCACCTGGAGGGCGGCCTCGGCGTGTCCGGCGGCGGCGGCCCGCTCGTACCAGGCGCGCGCGGTGTCGGCCTCCTCGCGCCCGGCGTGCAGGATGCCGAGGTTGAAGGCGGCGTCGATGCTGCCCGCCTCCGCGGCCTTGGAGAACCACGGCTCGGCGCCCATCGCGTCGCCGCGCTGGAGCAGCAGCACCGCCAGCGCGTTGGCGGCCTCGCGGTGCCCGGCGTACGCGGCCTTGCGGTACCACTGCTCGGCCTGCGCGTTGCGGCTCTGGCCCGCGCAGAGCAGGCCGAGGTTGTAGGCGCCGTTGATGTCGCCCGCGTCCAGGGCCGTGCGGTACCAGCGCTCGGCGGTCTGCGTCTCGCCCTCCTGGGCGTGCAGCGCGCCGAGCGCGTTGGCGGCCTGGCCGTCGCCCGCCTGGGCGGCGCGCCGCCACCAGGTGGCGGCCTGGTCGATGTCGCCCGCGTCGCGCAGCAGGAACGCCAGCGCGCAGGCGGCCCGCGCCTCGCCGTCCCTGGCGGCCGTCAGATACCAGCGGCCCGCCTCCGCCTGCTCGCCGCGCTCCTCCAGGAGCGTGCCCAGGCGCAGCGCGGCCCGCCGGTGGCGGCGCGCGGCGGCCTGCCGGTACCACTGCTCGGCCTCGTGGTTCTGGCCGCGCGCGGCGCATATCCGGGCGAGGCGGTACGCGGCCTCGCGGTGGCCGTGCTCGGCCGCGGCGCGGAACCAGCGCTCGGCGCCGCTCTCGCGCCGGTGGTCGAGCAGGTCGGCCAGCGCGTACGCGCCCAGCGTGTGGCCGGACTCGGCGGCCTGCCGCAGCCAGTACTCGGCCGCGGGCTCGTCGCCGCGCTCCCGGTAGTGCCGGCCCAGCGCGTGCGCGGCGGGCGCGGAGCCCGCCACGGCGGCGGTCCGCCACCAGTCGGCCGCCTCGTCGGCGTAACCGCGCTGGTGCAGCAGCAGGGCCAGGTTGTTGGCGGCGGCGCGGTCCCCGTGCGTGACGGCGGCGCGCAGGTACGGCTCCGCGCCGTCGAGGTCGCCGCGGCGCAGCAGCAGCGTGCCGAGCGCGCTCATGGCGTACGGGTCGCCGAGGTCGGCGGCGTGCCGGTGGCGCGCCTCGATCTCGGCCTCCTCGCGGAGTGCGAGTCCGTCCTCGTCGGTCGGTTCGGGAAGCCCGGGCAGGTCGTTGAGCCCGGCGGCCGGGGCCGGGGCCGCGACGGGCCCCAGGGACCGGGTGGCCACCGTCCCGGTGGACGCGGTGAGTTCGGCGGACGCGGGCTGCTCAGCCGACGGGCGCGGTGCGGGCAGCAGCGCGGTCGCGGTGACGGGCACGGTCGCGGACGCGGTCACGGGCGTCGAAGCCGACTCCTGGGCCAACCCTTCGGTCGACATGTCGACATCGCCCGTAGAACCACGCCGTTCGTGGATCTGACGAGTGTTCAGCAGTCTTGCACCATCCCCCATGAGGTCCATCGTCGCACCGTCCACTACCGCCGTACACCTGGTATACCGCAACCCGATTGGTCACTTCAGCGGTTTGTCGACTTCCCGACAAGGCGGCTTGCGAAACCCCGTTCACCGAACATCCCCCATATAAGTGAAGAGGGCCAAAGTCAGTTGACTTTGGCCCTCTTCGTACAGTAGCGGGGACAGGATTTGAACCTGCGACCTCTGGGTTATGAGCCCAGCGAGCTACCGAGCTGCTCCACCCCGCGTCGTTGTGTCCTCACCGTACCACGACGCGGAGTGTCACCCGATCAGCCCGCTTGTCGACCCATCAGGTCGATCGGCCCCGTCCTATGTCCCCTTGGCCGCCTTCTCCGCCTCCCGCGCCTGCTTCAGCGCCTCGGAGAGCTTCTTCTGCGCCTCGCCGTACGCCTGCCAGTCGCCCTTCTTCAGCGCCGCCTGACCGTCGTCGTACGCCTTCTGAGCGTCCGTCAGGGCCTGCTCCAGCGTCGCGTCGCCCGGTGGGCTGGTGGTCGGCGGGCTGGTCGTCGTCGGCGGCTGCGTGGTGTCGTCCGGCGGCGGCTTCGTCGTCGACTCGCCGTCGGGGCCGAACACCTCGTCCAGCGCGGCCTTCAACGTGGGCTGGAAGCCGATCCGGTCGCCGAAGAGCACCACCACGCTCTTCATCAGCGGGTAGTTGTTGCCCGCGCCGCGTACGTACACCGGCTCCACGTACATCAGCCCGCCGTCCATCGGCACGGTGAGCAGATTGCCGTACTCCACGGTGGTGTCCGCGCCCGCCCGTTTGAGCTGGTTGATCTGCGGCGCGACCTTGTTGTCGGAGTTGAGCTTGGCCTGCACCTGTTTGGGCCCGTCGACCGTGGTGTTCGGCGGCAGTTGCAGCACTCTGATCGTGCCGTAGTCCTTGCTGGACGCGTCGGCGTTCACCGCCATGAACGCGCTCAGGTTGGAGCGGTCGTTCGGCGTGAAGGTGGACGTCAGCGAGAACGCCTGCTCCGACTGGTCGGGCATCTTCAGACTCAGGTAGTACGGCGGCACCGCCTTGCCCGTCTGGGCGGCCGGGTCGTCCGGGACCTCCCACACCTCACTGCCGGTGTAGAAGGTGGACGCCTTGGTGACGTGGTACTTGGTGAGCAGTTGCCGCTGCACCTTGAACAGGTCCTGCGGGTAGCGCAGGTGGTCCATCAGCTCGGCGCTGATCTTGTCCTTCGGCTGCACCGTGTGCGGGAACGCCTTCATCCACGTCTTGAGCACCGGGTCCTGGGTGTCCCACTGGTAGAGCGTGACCTCACCGGTGTACGCGTTCACGGTCGCCTTGACCGAGTTGCGGATGTAGTTGACCTGATTCTGCTGCGCGATGACGGACCGCTGGTCGTCGGTGAGCGAGTCGGTCGTGGTGTCGCCGAGCGTGGTGCGCGACGCGTACGGATAGCCGTTGGTGGTGGTGTACGCGTCGACGATCCACTCCACCTGGCCGTTGACCACGGCCGGGTACGGGTCGCCGTCGATGGTCAGCCAGGGCGCGACCGACTCCACCCGCTCCTTGGGAGTGCGGTTGTAGAGGATCTTCGAGCCCTTGCCGATCGCCCCCGAGTACAGGATCTGCGGCTCGCCGAACTGCACCGCGTACGCCGCCCGCGTCAGCGGGTTGGACAGGTCCACGCCGCTCTTGCCGGTGTACGTGAACGGCTTCTCGCCGCCCGCGTCGGTGTAGTCGATCTCCTGGGTCGGACCGCCGACGATCGAGTACTGCGTCGTCCGCTCGCCGTAGTAGACCCGCTGCTCGTACGTGCCGAGCTGGCCGGTGGTCGGCAGGTCCTTCTCGGTGAAGGCCGGTGAGCCGTCGCTGGACACGTCGGTGCCCTTGGCGGCGACGATGCCGTAGCCGTGGGTGTACTTGAAGTGGTCGTTGATCCAGTTGTTCTCGGGGATGCCGTTGATGTTCAGCTCGCGCAGGCCGACGACCGTGTCCTGCTCCTTGCCCTTGGCGTCGCTGTAGCGGTCGACGTCGAGCGTGGAGGGGAAGGCGTAGTAGCCGCGCGTCTGCTGCAACTGCTGGTACGTGGGCGAGACCACGTTCGGGTCCAGCACGCGCACGCTCGCCGTGGTGTCCGCGTCGGCCCGCAGCTTTTCCGTACTGGACTCGCTGGTGCCGCTGTACGGCTTCACCTGGCTGTCCTTGATGCCGTACGCGGCCCGCGTGGCATCGATGTTCTTCTGGATGTACGGCGCTTCCTTGGCCGCCTCGTTCGGCTGCACCTGGAACTTCTGCACGATGGCCGGGTAGAGGCCGCCGATCAGGATCGCCGAGAGCACCATCAGGCCGAAGCCGATCATCGGCAGCGACCAGGTGCGGCGCCAGAGCGTCGCGAAGAACAGCAGCGCGCAGATCACCGCGATGCAGAACAGGATCGTTTTGGCGGGCAGATACGCGTTCGCGTCCACGTACCGCAGACCGGTCCAGTTGTCGGTGGCCTTGAAGCCGCTGGACTTCACCGCGAGGCCGTAGCGGTCCAGCCAGTAGGCGACCGCCTTGAGCGAGATGAAGATGCCCAGCAGGACCGACAGATGCCCGGTGGCGGCGGCCGTGGCCCGGCCGCCGGGCGAGGTGATCCGCAGCCCGCCGTACAGGTAGTGCACCAGGGCGGCGGCGACCAGCGAGAGCACCACGGCCGCGAAGCCGAAGCTCAGCAGGAAGCGGTACCAGGGCAGGTCGAAGGCGTAGAAGGACACGTCCTTGTGGAACTGCGGGTCCTTGACGTTGAACTTCGTGGCGTTCGTCCACAGCAGCCACAGCCGCCACTGCCCCGAGGCCGATCCGCCGGCGATGAGCCCGACCACCGCGCAGACCCCGAGGAGCACCCACTTCTTGTACGGCGCGAGACCCATCCGGTAGCGGTCGAGGCTCTGCTGCTCCAGCGACATCGCGCTGAGCGGCGGGCGGAGCCGGTGTGCCAGATAGATGTTCACGCCGACCGCTCCGGCCATCAGCAGGCCGAAGACGAAGAACAGACCGACCTTGGTCCAGAGCGTGGTGGTGAAGACCGACGAGTAGTGAACCGATCGGTACCAGAGCCAGTCGGTCCAGAATCCCGCGAAGATCACGAACGCGATCATCAGACCGGCGAGCACGCCGATCGTGATGAGCAACGTCCGGGTCCGCCGGGATGGGCGGCCGACTCTGATCCGTGGCCCCGACGATCCTCCGCCGCGGTCCGGCATCTCGAATACCAAGGTGCGCACCTCGAATTGTCCGTATTTCTGGGGTGTCCCGGGTCGGACTCCCACTGGTGCAACTTACCTACGCTTTGGCCGGTTCCCGATTCCGGCAAGGGAAGAGGCAGGATACTGACCATGTCCAACAATGCGACCGATGGTGCACCGCTCGCGGCGAGCCCGCTGACCCGTGCCGTACTGGAAATCGACGAGTACGCGTCCGGCCTCGGCTGGGACCGGCCCGCACGGCTGTTCGCCCTTGTCGACACCGCGCAGCTCCGTACGCAGGAACCCGGCCTCGCCGATCAACTCGGCCTGACCGAGACGAACGAGACGGGGTCGCTGACCCCGATCGAGCAGGACGAGCTGCCGTCCGGCACGGCGCTCGACGAGTTCCTGGCGACGATCGCGTGGCCCGAGGTGATCGCGGGCTGCGCGCTGACCGTGGAGCGGCTGATGCTGCCGCCCGCCGCCGAGGCGGCCATTCCCGAGGGCCTGGACGACGCCTCGCTGGCCACGTGGGTGGCGGCGCACCCGCAGCGCCAGGAGGTGCGGATGACGGTCGCGGTGCTGCGGGACGGCGCGCGGGAGTCGGCCGTACGGCTGCGGGCCAAGGACACGCCGACCGAGGTGCTGACCGGTTCCGATCTGGTGCCGGGTCTGGCAGAGGCGCTGTCGGCGACCTTCGAGGTCTGAGCGCCCGGTGGCGCCGCCGGGCTGAACCGACCTGAGCTGACCGGGTCTGAGCGGACCGGGACTGAGCCGGTCTCAGCTCTTGCAGCTCGGCAGCGCCGCGTCGTTGCCCGACTTGATGTCCTTCAGCGCCGCCAAGGCGTCGTCGAGGGTCTTCACCTTCACCAGGGTGAGGCCCGAGGGGATGCTCTTGGCGGCCTCTTCGCAGTTGTCGGCCGGGGTGAGGAAGAACTGCGCGCCCTTGTCGCGCGCGCCGATCGTCTTCAGGCTGATGCCGCCGATCGGTCCGACCTTGCCGTTGTCGTCGATCGTGCCGGTGCCCGCGACGAATTTGCCGCCGGTCAGGTCGTCGGGCGTCAGCTTGTCGATGATGCCGAGCGCGAACATCATGCCCGCGCTGGGTCCGCCGACGTCGGCGAGCTTGATGTCGATGGTGAACGGGTACAGGTGCTCGACGCCCGCCTGGATGCCGACCACGGCGCGCGACGGGCCGCCGTCGTCCGAGGCGCGGGTGGTGATGGTCACCTTCCGCGTGGTGTCCAGCTTCTTCTTCGCGTCGGCGGCCGGGATGATCGTGAAGACCACCTTCTCGCCCGGCTTGTGCTTGGTGACCAGGCCCGCGACCTGGTCGGCCTTGGTGATCGCGGTGCCGTCGACGGCCTTGATCACATCGCCCGCGTGCAGTTCGCCCTCGGACGCCCCGCCGCTGACGACGGCCGCCACGATCACCCGTGAGGGCACGGGGATCTTCAGCGAGGTCAGCGCCGCGTACTTGGCGCTGTCCTGTGACTGGCTGAACTCCTCGGCGTTCTGCTGGTCGGCCTCCTGGGCCGTCTGCCCCTTCGGGTACAGCGTGTCGTGCTCCACGACCTTGTCGTCCCGCCGCGCCCAGCCGAGCAGGGACTCCACCAGGTTCATGGAGTAGTCGGCGCCGGTGACCCGCACGGTGGTCATGTTGAGGTGACCCGACGTCGCGTACGTCTTGTGGCCGCCGATCTGGATGACCATTTCGCCGTCGTAGCTCCCGAGCGTGTTCACCGTCGGTCCCGGCGACATCTCCGAGTACGGTGCGGGAGCCAGCAGCGCGATGCACAGCAGCGCTATCAGCGTCAGTGTCGAGGCGAGCAGCGTCGCGGTGCGGCGTGGCATGGCACGACCCTACGGGAACCGCCGGACAACCGGCCCGCGGGGTGAGTCCGGACGGGTACGCGGCCGTGCGGCGCCTGTTCTGCCGTCCCGGTGCCCGGTCCTCAGACCGTCCCGGTGCCCGGTCCTCAGACCGTCCCGGTGCCCGGTCCTCAGACCGTCTCGGTGTCCGGCTTCTCCGCCGACTCGGCCTGCATGGCCTGCCGGAACCGCTCGTACCCGGCGAGCGACGCGCCGTCCCCGGTGGTGCGGGTGTGCGACGCCCAGCGTGCCCAGACCGCGGCGAACACCGCGGCGACCAGCGGAATGAGCAACCAAGCGAGTGCTGCCACGTCGAACTCCCGACCCCATGTACACCAAAACGGACGTATGAGCAGATTAACCGCTCTGTGCACCAACGGCCCGGTGGGGTACGGGGTTACGCCCCCGCGCGTCGCTCACGATCCGCCGGACAGGCCCTAGACGCCGACCCATTCCTCGGTGCCGTCGGTGAACGTCTGGTGCTTCCAGATCGGGACCTCGCTCTTGAGGTCGTCGATGAAGCGGCGGCTGGCCTCGAACGCCTCGCCGCGGTGCGGGCAGGAGACGGCGACGATCACCGCGATGTCGCCGACCCGCAGTTCACCCACCCGGTGGACGGCGGCCAGCGCGCGTACCGGGTAGTCGGCGGCGATCTTCTCGGCGATCCCGCGCAGTTCGGCCTCCGCGCTGGGGTGCGCCGAGTACGCCAGACCGGTGACCTCGGCGGCCGAACCGCCGTCGTGGTCGCGTACCGTCCCGACGAACAGCGCCGTGCCGCCGGCCGCGTCGTCGCCGACCGAGGCGAAGACCTCGTCCAGCGACAGCGGGGTGTCGCGGATCGCGAGCAGCCGGATCGGACCGTCGGCGGCCCGGGCGCGGTCGGCGGGGGCGGCGTGTTCGCCGTGCGTGGATGCCATGCGGCACATGCTGCCTCATATGCCCGCGATACGGAAAGCGGCTTCCACCGCCGCGGGGCGACGGACACGCCTTCGGATCTATCGGATCTAGAGGCCGCGCCGCTTGCGGGCCCTGCGCACCAGCGCCGCCGTACCGACCAGCGCGACCGTGGCGCCCGCCGCGCCCAGCGTCGTGGCGTCCTTGCGGCCGAGCCTGCGGCCCGCGAGCGAATTGCGGCCCTCGACCTCGGCGAGCAGCTCGGCCAGCACCTCCTCGTTGGACCACTGCGGGCGCCAGCCCGCCTCGTGCAGGCGGCTGCCGCTGACCACCCACGGGTGCATCGTGTACGCGAGGTCCCCCGCGGGCGACGGGGTCAGGCCGAGGCGGTGCAGCCGGGCGGCGGCGCCGAAGGCGATGGCCGCGGGCAGCTCCATGCGCCGGATTCCGGTCAGCTCCTCGATCTCCTCCTGCTCCAGCCAGCCGTCGCAGCCCACCGCCATCTCGCCGTCGACCTTCTCCAGGACGGCGTACTCCAGCGCCGACACCAGGTCCTCGACGTGGCAGAACTGCCAGCACGGCCTGCTGCCCGCCACCACCAGCAGCCGCGGCGACTCGAAGTAGCGGGTCAGCGCGGTGTCCGTGCCGCCGACCAGGACGGCCGGGCGCAGAACCGTCACATTGAGGCCGGGGTGGGCGCGCGGGGCACGGCGGCCGAGCCGTTCGATCTCCAGCAGGTCGTCCACGAAGCTGGCCTCCGAGGTGGCCCGCAGCGGGGCGTCCTCGGCGAGCGGCACGTCGTTGTCGGCCTGGGCGCCGTAGACCATCGCCGAGGTGCACAGCACCACACGGTGCACGCCCGCGGCAGCGGCGGCGGTCAGTACGGTCTGCGTACCGCGCACATTGAACGCGGACCGCGCCTTGGCGTCGGATTCCAGGTCCAGGTCGAGCGCGAGGTGGACGACGACGTCCGCGCCGCGCAATTTGTCGGCGATGACCGGGTCCCGCACGTCGAGCACCCGCCAGGTCGCACCGGGCACGTCACCGCGCCGTTCGTCGATCGCCACGACCTTCTTGACCTGGTCGGATTCCACGAGCCTGAGCGCCAGCTGGCGGCCCACGCCGGACGCGGCGCCGGTGATCGCGACCACCGGTCCGGACGCGGCCCTGCCCGCGCTCCGCTCTGGGCGAACGTGTCCTTCTGGGGAACTCACCGGGTGTCTCCCACGGTTGTTTCAAGTACGGGTGCGGCTGGCGCACGCCATCGGCGTGACGTCGGTACGCAGCCATCCTGCCTGACACGTGTCTAGGCTGGAGGTACTGCCCGTACACCGAGCCCGACACAACCCCAGCCCATCACAACACAGAGCCGAGGAATCCCGTGAGTGACAACCCATTCGGATTCGGCGTCCCTCCCGAGGAGCCCGAGGACGGGGACGACGGCCGGAAGAACAAGGGCGAAGGGGGCCAGGGCGGAGCGCCGAACCCGTTCGGCTTCGGTGGCGTCGGCGGCGGCGCCGCCGGCGACAACCCGTTCGCGGCGATGTTCGGCTCGCTCAACCCCAACGACCTGGGGGCCGCCTTCCAGCAGCTCGGCCAGATGCTGTCCTACGACGGCGGCCCGGTGAACTGGGACATGGCCAAGGACATCGCCCGCCAGACGGTCGCCCAGGGCACCCAGGACGGCGTCAAGGACGCGACCGTCGGCCGCGCCGACCGCTCGTGGGTCGAGGAGGCCGTACGGCTGGCGGATCTGTGGCTGGACAGCGCCACCTCGCTGCCGTCCGGGTCCGGCTCAGCGGTGGCCTGGAGCCGCGCGGAGTGGGTCGAGGCGACGCTTCCGGTGTGGAAGGAACTGGTCGACCCGGTCGCCGAGCGCGTCGCCGGGGCGATGGGCGATGTGCTGCCCGAGGAGATGCAGGCCATGTCCGGCCCGCTGATCGGGATGATGCGCTCGATGGGCGGCGCGATGTTCGGCTCCCAGATCGGGCAGGCGCTCGGCACCCTGGCCGGTGAGGTCGTCGGCTCCACCGATGTCGGCCTTCCCCTGGGCCCGGCGGGCAAGGCCGCGCTGCTCCCCGCGAATGTGACCGCCTTCGGCGAGGGCCTGGGCGTCCCGCAGGAGGAGGTGCGGCTCTACCTGGCGCTGCGCGAGAGCGCCCACCAGCGGCTCTTCGCGCACGTGCCGTGGCTGCGCGCGCATCTGTTCGGCGCCGTGGAGGGTTACGCGCGCGGGATCAAGGTCGACACCGCGCGGCTGGAGGAGGCGGTGGGGCAGCTCGACCCCTCGCAGCCCGAGCAGCTTCAGGAAGCGCTTCAGCAGGGCATGTTCCAGCCCGAGGACACCCCGGCGCAGAAGGCGGCGCTGGCACGGCTGGAGACGGCCCTCGCGCTCGTCGAGGGCTGGGTGGACGCGGTCGTGCACGAGGCCGCCGCCCCGCACCTGCCGTCCGCGGGCGCGCTGCGCGAGACGCTGCGCCGCCGCCGCGCCACCGGCGGTCCCGCCGAGCAGACCTTCGCCACCCTGATCGGTCTTGAGCTGCGGCCCCGCAGGCTGCGGGACGCCTCCCGGCTGTGGGCCTCGCTGACCGACGCCCGCGGTGTCGACGGCCGCGACGGCCTGTGGGCGCACCCCGACATGCTGCCGACCGCCGCCGACCTGGACGACCCGGACGGCTTCGTGCACAGCGAGGGCGTCGACTTCTCCGAGCTGGACAAGATGCTCGGCGAGGCCGCGAGCGGCGGCGACCGCAAGCCCGAGGCGCCCGGCGACGCGGCCGACAAGGGCGAGAACCCCGACGAGGACGGCGACTCCGGCAAGTGAGCCTTCTGCACGCGGACGCGGTCGGCGTCCTGGAGCGGTGGAGTGCGCCCGACGAGGGGCAGGAGCGGCTGCGCGAGGAGTATCTGGCGCACCTGGCGGCGTATCCCGACGGCATGTGGAAGGCGTGCGCCGACGGGCACATCACGGCGAGCGCGCTGGTGGTCGACCCGCCGCGCGAGCGCGCCCTGCTGACGCTGCACGCCAAGCTGCGCCTGTGGCTCCAGACCGGCGGCCACTGCGAGCCGCAGGACACCACCCTGGCCGGGGCGGCGCTGCGGGAGAGCGCGGAGGAGTCCGGGATCGCCGGTCTCGGCCTGCTGCGGCCCGAGCCGGTGGCTCTGGACCGGCACCGTACGCCCTGCGCGTGGCATCTGGACGTGCAGTACGCGGTCGTCGCCCCCGAGGGCGCCGTCGAGGCGATCAGCGACGAGTCGCTGGATCTGCGCTGGTTCGGCTACGACGAGGTCGCGGCGGTCGCCGACAGCTCCGTACAGGCGCTGCTGGGCCGGATACGCGCGCTGACGCGGAGCGCCTGACACTGGCCGGAAAGAGGTGGGCGGGAAGGGGGCCACCGGACCGGCGGCCGAGCTGCCCGGCGCCAACACCAGCAGCACCCACCACCACAACAATCGCGAATGCTAGGCGGACCTCGAC